>NZ_JBEYTW010000074.1:1153-44318 GCF_040643275.1 Spirillospora sp. NPDC047418 | reverse complement strand
CGCGACAGTCGGGCCCAACGGCTGACCCGCCGCCGAAAGCCAAGAGCCGGTTGGGTCGCTCCGCGACCCAACCGACCTACGAAAAATCGAGGCTAACCAAGGAACCGCCGGCACCACGTGCGGGAGCAAGGTTGTGAATTAACCAGACCTCTGGTTGCGGCATGAGAGTGGTACGGTTTGCGACGGTATCGATCGCGTGCGCTGGTCTCGGCCCGGTATCTTTCTGATCAAGGCGGTGGATGCGCTGGGCCCGGTGTACACCGAGACCAGATGGTTCAGGTGGCCGTCGGGTCGGCTCGCTACTTTTGGCCGATGGCGCCATCCTCTGGTTTATTCTGAAGAGAAGCTAATGCCTGCATTTTTGCCGCAGCGACGACTCGGTCAGCAAGCTTCAGCCGTGCGCGGGCAAGCCGCCTCATTTGGCGTAGCGTCAACTCATCCCGTTGGTCAGCGGTGAGTGGAGCTTTTTGTTCGCTCTGTTGCTGTATTCGTCTGCGCTGGTGTGACGTTAGCCGTTCAGTCAGCTGCTCGTCAGCTCGGCCTGCGGCCTCGGCAATGCTCTCGAGCTGGTTTCTTTCCTGCTCTCCGAGTGCTGCCCCAGGCTGTTCAAGCCAGGCACGGATGTCGCTTGGGTCGGTGGCTGCGAGTGCAACCAGTCGCCAGAGTTCTTGCTCCTCCTCTATTGAGTCGAATGCTGCGGGGAGGGCCGTCAGCCAGGAGAGGTCCTGGTCTTGTTCCGGTACGCGTGCCCGTTGCCATTGATTGCGTTGCTCTAGGGCCGTGATGACGTGGTTTGCGGATTCCGGGGGCCAGCCTTGCGGCCAGTTCGATCGTTTCTCCCAGACGCGTAACACCAAGTCGGCACATGCCCTCGCCGCTTCTTCCCGGGTGGCGGCGTCAGTTGCCTCTTGGGTTTGGTGCATAAGTTCGGCAATGCGGAGGGACATCCATCGGGCGAGTAGAGGGGCGTCGTCGCCGCCGAGTTCAGCTATGATCCGCATTCCCAAGGCGGCGACATCGGGTCCTAGGATCTGCTCAGCTTCTTTCAGCCCAGGAGTCAGTTGCATGTCGCCTTTCGCGGGCTCGCCTTGGATGGACCGGTTCGCCATATCGGGTCCGTCGGTATCTCGCACGTCAGCATTGTCCTTCTGCTCTGTTCCTACTTCGCCATGAGTCCCGCTCCCGTTTCTGCCGCGCTGGGTTCCAGCGGGCGGACTCAAATTATGCTTCTGGGCGTTCTGGTTCAGAGAGTTCGATCGACTTCGACGCTGTCCACCCGCCCGTCGGCGTGGCGAGCGACATATCTTGCCCGTCGTTGGTCATCTTTTTCCTCCTGAATGCTGCTGCGGCCTGTGTTGTAGACGTGGGCATCTGTCGCCGATATGAGGCTGAGGCCGCGTTGGCCTAGATATGCCATTAGAAGGCTGCGGCTTACTGTCAGGCAGGAGCCGGAATAATCTTCATCTCCGTCGCGTTGTCCGCGTTTGTTTTCGTCCCCCCAGAGCGTCACTTGGGCACCGACCTTGCCTTCTGGATCGATAAATCGGGTGCCGGTGACATCACTGGACAGCCGCGCCCACTTTAGGAAGGCCGCGAAGGGAAAGCGCCAGGATCCGCTGATTCCGCCCGTCAGTGGGTCGTCGCGGTCCAGCCCTTCTCGGGCCGACTGGTCATCTGTGAGCCAGCCGAGAAGTTTGAGTTCGGGTTCGTCGAGCTCGTCGCCCCATGGTGGTCTGTCACCGGCTGTCGGTAGGTTCAGAGGCCGGGGACTGCTTGCTAAGGCGGCGAGCAGGGCATTGCTGGCGTCTGGCGTGCTGAGTGCACTGATTAGCCAGGCGTTGCACGCGTGACGGTCGGCGCGGGTGGTGATCGATGCGGAGACCACTATCATGCCGGGGTTGTCGTCGAGCTCCTCCAGCGCTCGGCATGCCTGCCGTGCGACAGCTGCACCGTCGAATCTTGATCGAGAGGTTCTCTCTGGCGCTTCCGTCGAGTTCGATGTGGTCTCGGGTTCTGACACTGGTCCCGTTTCGAGGACGTCGCTCTCTTGTAGCTTGCCCCAAGCGCCAAGGGTGAGAGCTATTGCCGGCAGCGGACTGCGGGCGTCAGCAAGCCAGTGGGTTCGCGAGCGGGGAAGATGATCCGCCAGCCAGTCCTCCCATGGATCGCTCGTCTCCGTCCAGTGCCTATGCACCAATGTGTTCTCGTCGATTAGCTCGCCGGCCACCATTTGGAGCGCGTGGTACTCCAGATACTTCCCCAGCGTCTCCACGATCGGCAGCGAGCCATGATCGGCACTAATGAGCCCCCAGGAGCGCTCGTGCTGGTGTGCACGCGGATCCTGCCACGTCTCCTCACGGCTGCGCCCCCACCGGTCGGTGATCCACGCGTCTGCCCGCGTCATAATGTCGGCCAAGTCCACACCGTGAAATACCTCGGCTAGCGGAATGAACCAGTACGGCACCACATCCATGGAGTCGAAATGGAAGCGTGTGTTGTAGTCGGCGAAGCGTGATCCGACCTGACGTGGCTCTTTGGACGTGCTGCATGCCTTCGGACGGTTGGTGAAGGCGAGGTCGTTTAGGGCACTCGCTGGCAGTGCTTCATGCTCTGATGTCGCGACATCCATTGCTACCTGGCGTGCCAACTCACGAATGGCAGCGTGCGGCTGACTCCGGTCCGCAGCCGCCGCGGCCAGCTCTGCGGCCAGCGGCGCGAGCACCGTTGGCCTGTCGCTGGCCACCCGGGCAAAGGCGATGAGCAACCAGTGGCGGGCGGAGAGCGGGAAGAATTCGAGCGTCGCTGACCGAAAACAGCGACTTGCGTCGCCGTCGGCACTGCCTTGTGCGCAACGCCATAGTGCAGCAGCCACAGCACGACCGTCACAACCATGGGTCAGCAGGAGCCGCACGGTATGTGCGGCTCGCCACCGCACCCGCCGGTCCGGGTGGCCAAGCAATGCCCACAACGCCGCCGAGAGGAGCGCAGCGGGCTCAGAGGGTGGCGTCGGCAAGGCCTGCCGCGCTGCCATCGCGTCGACCGGGGAGCTGATGGTGATCGCCGCGCTCGGGTTTATCGCACCAGCTAGGGGTGGAAACGATGGTGGAGACTTCAGAGCCCAGTCGACCACATGCGTTTTGACAGAGGCGGTCGGCAGAGTCTCCGCCAGAGTCGTCGCCAGAGTGTAAAGCTGGGCGGCGGTCAACTCATCAAGGTGTGAGGCCGCTGCCGGCAGCAGCCACTGAGAACGGACGGGATCGCCGCTCGGCAGCTGCAGCAGCTTGGTCGGATACGTGCGATGCCGATCCATGCCCGTCGTAAACAGGTTAAGCAGATGTCGCGTCACCCACTCCGGCAGGCGCTTGCGTGCCCAGTTCCAGACGCTCATGCTCGCACGCCACTCGTTGCACATCTCCGCCACGGCGGCCGCAACGCGGGTTGCTCTGGCGTCTCGCAGGCGGCGGTCGGCCAACTGCAATAGCGCCTCCAGAGCGTCAACACGCCCCGCGGGGCCGGCTCGGCGAGCCGCAGACGTCAGATAGGTAACCACTTCCTCGTCGGATACATAGGCTTCTGCGAGGGTACGAAGATCTTGTTCAGCACTCGCCAAGCTGGCGTCAGCGATCAGAGCGGCGACGTCCACCTGCCGCCCCTCACCGAGACTGCCCCAGCGTCGTGAGGTTTGCGTGTCTTGCTCATCCTGTTCAAGGACGGCGAGGCCGCGTACACGGGCCTGCAGCTTTTGCACGCACTCAATCTGACCCAGGCCCCACTCTTGTGCCGCTGCAACGAGCCGACGAGCCACGTCGGCCTGTCTGCGGGGAGTGAGATCGCGGATAACCCAGTCGGCGAGCGCGCCTAGGCAAACAATCGCCTGATCGCGGCCGGCTGGTACGCGGCCGAGCAGTGATTTGAGGATAGCGACTGCCGGAGAGACCGGGTCAGCGTACTGGTCGAGTAGTCGCAACATCCAGAAGGCGTCGATGGCGTCCAAGCTCCCGGTTGCGGCAAGGAGCGGAACTACGGTGCGAATACCGTCGGACAGGTCGACGTGTCCGTCGTCCTCCCACCTACAGGCCAGCGCGAGACCTGTCGGCCCGTCCAGGCGGGTCGCTACGGCGAGCGCAAGCCGGTGAGGCAAATGTTCTTGAGGATCCGGCACGAACGGTTCTGCGTCCTCGACCGCGTGGCCGAGCAGGCGCGCGATGCGTGCCCGATCCTCATCTGGTGGACCATCTGCTGGACTGTCGGGGATGCCGTCGGCAATCGTGAGCAAAGCCCGGAGCCGTAGAGCGATATCCGCATCGACGCCGCTGGCAGCGCGTACTGCGGCAGCGAACAGGTCTCCTGCGAGGTCGGCATCAACGGGCTGTGCCGCAGACGCCGCGTCGAGTAGCACATCTCGTCGTTCAGTTGCCGGGAAGGCTACCGTTTCCATGGCATCCCCGGCCCGCTGCAGCAACTGCAGTGCGACGTCCTCAGCAACGCTGCTTTCGAGGAGCGTGCGCCCCATCCGCACCCATGCGTATGCCGCCCCGTCGGCCAGCAACCTTCCGATGCTGTCCCCAACATTGGTCAGCGTGTCCTCAACCTGTGTCCGCATCGAGTCGACGGCGGCCCCCGCTGCTGCGCCACGGCCGCTGGAGTCCTCGGTGACAGCTTGCACAGCCGAGGCCAATGCCTCGACCGCCGCCACAAACCAGCTGCGATGTCGATCCCCGGCTCGGTAGAACCGGTCGGCCGTCTCACCCCCGAAGCCTTCCAGGGTGCTACACACGACCTGCACTACCGTCGCTGCCGCCTCGACCGTGTCGGTCCCGGATCGGCGCTTGGCAGCGGTAACCACACACTCCGCTCGTGCTGTCATCACTGGCAACAGCCGCCCGGCTATCTCCAGAAACTGCCGCCGCTCGGACTCGTTCTTGTCGTAGCTGCCTGCTGGATGATCTGCAGGTGGCCGCAACTGCTCAGGCAGGAGATCTTCATTGGTGAGGCTGCGGCCACTCAGGGCTGCATCGAGGCATGCCGCCCGCAGAGGGGCGAGCATCTGGCGGCTGCCGGTGTACTCGTCCACGTGCGACGGGATCGGCGGCGCGAACCGCGTCAGCAAGCGCCGCACTCTGGACTTTGACGCGCCGTGTCCTAGCGCCACCTCGCAGAACGAGACGCCCCACTCGGCTGGACGGGGCACCGGGCGACGCGGCATTCGATCCAGTCGGGCGGCGATCCCTTGCACCCATCGGGTAGGTAGCCTCTGCCCAGTGCGTGCGTATGTGACCGCAAACTGCGCCTGGACCCACGCACTGGCACGGACATCCGCCAGATCTCGTATGCATTGTGTGACCGGTAGGTGGCTAGGCGCGTACCGCGCCACGTGCCACGTCACCTCGTCCACGAACTTGGCTGGACGCCAACCGGCGGCCAGGCGATGGGCCCGATCCAGCCCGCCTAGTACGTAGGCGGCGTGCACACCGTAGGCGACGTCTTCCGGACCGAACTCCCCACGGCGACGGTCATCTGCGCGCGACCATGCCCTCAGCCACGCGCAAGCCAGGTCCAACTGCTCAGCCGCCTCTGTCGCCCGTTCCCCAGCCCACGCCAGCAGGGCCGCAGCCCGGAGATGAGCGCGGCCCCGCCACGCGCCTGACTCCTCCCGCAGGAGGACCTCGGCAACAGTGGCTGCGTCGGCGTGCAACACCGCCAACTCCGGGCGCTCACGTATCGTGTCAACCAGGCTCGAATCGGTGCGAGCGGCATCCCCAGCTGCCAGCAGAAGCCGCACTGCCTCCCCAGACAGGTCCTCTTCGCCGCGTCCGGCGACCGCTCGCAACGCCAGCGTCAACCTTGCCCGGAGGGCTCGGGCACGCGCCATACCATCCGTGATGGCCTCGGGGGCGCCGTCTTCAAGCGCAAGCTCAAGAAGTTCCCTGGACCGGCCGGCATTAAAGAGATGCTGGCCAACGAGCCGGGCTGCCTCCTCATCTACGTTCCGTCGGGCTAGAAAGTGCTGAGCGAACTGATCGTGTGCCTGACGCAGGTCACTTTCCGACAATTGGTCACGTATATGATGCTCGAAGTCTTCATCGGCGAAGCCGATCACATTCTCAGAAATGCGTAGCGCCGGAAACATGTCTTCGCACAGCTGTCGCACCTGGCCTTCGCTGACGCTTAGTACCCGGGCCAGCGTCAATGGCCGTGCCGGCCGTGCCATCGCGGCTAGGATGGCCATGTGGTGCTGGCGAACAGCGCGGTCATGCACAGTAGATAAAGCGCTGGCGAGTACCTCGTCAAAAATGGCTGTCAGGCCAGCATCCGCCCGCTCGATAACCCCTTCGAGGTTGGGCTCATCTGGTTCCGAAGACGTGTCCGTAGCCTGCGGCTGCTCCGCAACTCCCAGTGCGTACGCCTGAACGCGCGCTACGCCCTTGCTGGCCTCGTGGAAGGCAGCACAGTGGCCATCCAGTGCCTCCGGAAACACCGACCGCAGCATCACCGCACTGGCCGCGGCATCAAATGCGGGCAGCGTCACCTGAGCAATTCCTAGCTGTTCCGTTCCCACCAGCACATCCGCTCGGCGGGCACTGCGCGCTGTCATCAGCACCCGCACGTTGCCCGGCAGTTGCAGGTGCCATAGACCCCGCACAAACGCGGGGGCGCCGACCTGGTCAGCCGCGTAGACCGCGTTATCTGCAGCATCGACGGCGACAACGAGCAGGGCGCCTTCTGGCAGCCCGTCTGCGACGGCGGTGAGGGTTCGTTCGAGCCCTCGCCACAGTTCGCTGTGTACTACTGGCCCGTCCGGAACCACGACCGGCAGTACGCCGCCACGGACTGCTGTCTCGTTCGCGATCTGCACGACGGCCCGTTCACTGTGCCGGTCATTGGCGGGATTGAGGTACCGCCCGTTGGCGTAGCAGTCATACACCACAACGATTGATCCTGGTGACAACGCCTCTTCCAACGCCGTGAGCACCGTCGTCTTTCCAACACCCGGTCCACCGTGCGCGAGCAGCCTTCCGGTCGACGCCCCAGTCAAAGCAGATGCGAGGGCTCCAGGCTGAGTTGTCGGAACAAGCCGTGTGGGTTTCGACACGTGCGCGGGGTAAGGGAACAGCGATTGCTCGCCGCTGGCGCCGAGCGCCACGATGATGTCAGCGCGACGAAGCCCAGGGGTATCGGCAGTCCCCGGTAGCATCTGCTGGCGCATGAGTTCGATCAGCCCGACGACTCCGGGGCGGGTCGGACCGACGAGGAGAGTCGCTGCTTCCTGGTGCAGCGTCAACACCTGCAATGCCCGATTGTCAGCACCACAAGCAGACAAGTCCAGGACGCGCACAAAATCCGTGAACTGGCCGCTGGTCAATCCGGACGCTGTGCGCAGCGTCGATAGTGTCTTCCGATGAGGCTGGGCGAGCCGAGTAAAAGCACGACCTGCCTGGATACCTAGCGGTCTGCCCGCCAGCGCTTCCCGAGCTGCCGTCAGGGCGGCAAGCAGACTAGCGTCAGTTGGCTGGTTACTCACCAACGCAACACTGACCTTGCTCACCACCGTCGCCGGGTCCGAATCTTCCACTAGCCCTTTGAACATGTCAGCGAGCCGCCGCAGCGTAGACGCACCGCGGCCTTTGGCTTTCGCAGCCAGCCTGGCGGCCGTCCAAGCCCGGCCTGAGTGCTTCACGCTGTATTTTAGCTGGGTCAGGACCAGCCGCCTCGCGGTCGTCAGGGTGGTCCCGCCGTAGTACTCACTCAGATCGCAACCGAGGAAGCGGTCGTCATCGTCGCCCGCGTCAGATGGCGTCAGGCCTTCGAGTCTCAGCAGTTCCAGCTCGGAACCCGGCTGCAACAAGTGCAGCGCCCGGCGGGCTGCCCACAGGAGATGGAAGTCATCTCCAGCTCGGGACTCACGGACAGAAATGCGGCACTCCAGACAGGCAAGAAGACTCGACGCGCAAGAACGAGACAGGTTAAGCCCATCATGCCGTATCGCTTCGCTGTGCGCGTATCCAACAAGCCGAGTCCTGACAACGTGCCACCGGGCCGTGACAGGACAGGAGGGCACTGCGGTCCAGCGAGATCAGGCCAGACGGTACGTCGGTCATCCCGGCACTCCGCACCACGAGTTGCTTCACAAAACTTATTCGCTCATCGGCATGAGAGGGTGCTCAGTCCAGCATCGGATTGGGTCCCCGGTGGTCACCTGGAGAGGTAGTTGCGTACGGCGGTGATGCACGCGGTCCGGCGGGTCGCGTCGTGAGGGAAACGTCGGCTGCATTCGGCGCGGACCCAGGCTGGCGCCCGACGAGGGCGTGGTGGCTCGTGTGCTCGTGAATGGTGGCGGCGCGGCGCGCTGCGGTCCTGACTGTTCCTGCTCGGCGAGCGCAGCGATGGAGGGTGCTGCTCGTTGGAGGCGGCGCTGGTCTGTGCGGGTGCTTTTGGGGCAGATACCGATGGTTCGGCATCGTGGCGAGGCCGATGGGGGGTACGGCGGGCAGACTCCGGCCGCTTGGAGATGAGGGGCTGCGCGTCCGGTGACGGGCTTGATCGGTGCATTTCCTTCCCGGTGCCTGCCGTGTGGGAGGGACGTGGTGACCATGGGCCTGACGCGTTGCCGGGTTGGAGGATGGCGATGGTGCCGAGGGATGCCAGCACGGTGCTGATCAACGGTGCCATCCAGTGGCGTCGGGGGGAACGCCGACGGTTCCTGTGACGTGGGCGGACCCGCCATGGCTCGTCGGGCTCCGGTGGTACACGCGCGTGGGCTTCGGCGCCTGGGTCGTTGATCACCTCACTTGACTACCAAGAGTGATGGTGATCGCCAATCAGACTCGCTGCCCAGCGCTCCGGCGCACCCCGGTGTGAACGAACTGGCTTGCTGTTCTTGATCGGACCGTGACTCGACTTGGGGTGAAAACGGGCCCGGTCGGTGGTTCTTCATCGGTGCACGGGGATCGGGTGGCCGTCTTGGGTCACCCAGCGCATGAACCACACACCGTCCAACTCCGACCAGTCGGCGACCGGCCCGGTCACCGCACGCCGGATGGTCCCGCTGACCGTCTGGCTGTGCTCGGACACGGCCACCGCCGACACTGCCGGTGCTGTGAACCGCAGCTGCGGCCAGTCCCGGCCCAGCGACACCAAGGACAACTGCCCGCGGCACCGGCAGCCGGCAGGCCGGGAACTGGCCCGGCACCTGATCGGCACCTGCACCCGCCAGGATGATCTGGTCGTCGAGGGCTTCACCACCAGCGAGGCCACCCTGGTCGCCGCCGCCGGCCTCGACCGGCGTGGTATCGCGCTGGTCCCGCACTTCCCGCTCGCCCAGCACATCGGCGCCCGCCTGCGCGCCACCCTGCCCGAAGAGCAACTGACCAGGGTGGCGATGAGGCCCGTGCGGCCGGATCAGATGGCTCGCGGCCTGGCCGACCACCTCGGCGACGTCGCCCTGGTCACCGCCGCGCCGCCGCCGTATGAGACCGGTGGCCGCCCGGCCCGCCAAGCCGGACAGCGCAACTGCCCGGCGTGCCGAGCGGACCTGTGGACGCTCACCAGCGAACAACTCGCCCTGTTCCTGGCCTCCGCATGGACGGCACTGCGGCCGGGCGGTGTCCTGGCGATCACTACCACTGCCCGCCACCAGGCCGGACGCCTCATCGACCCGGCCCCGCGTATCATCCGCCTCGCCCA
This sequence comes from Spirillospora sp. NPDC047418, assembly GCF_040643275.1. Classification (NCBI taxonomy): domain Bacteria; kingdom Bacillati; phylum Actinomycetota; class Actinomycetes; order Streptosporangiales; family Thermomonosporaceae; genus Spirillospora; species Spirillospora sp. NPDC047418. The sequence goes on along the minus strand of NZ_JBEYTW010000074.1, from coordinate 34,634 downwards.
AGGCTTGGGATTCCGCTACGCCCAGCACATCATCGCGCTGCGCGTCCCCATCGACGGAGACGCCCTGGTCGTCCAGGCCGGCCCCTCTGACCTCGCCCAACTCCGCGACATCCGATCCCGTGCGCTGCTGCCGCCCGTCAGCGTCCATGCCGACGTCACCTTGTTCAGCAAGCCGCAGAACCAGCGGGCTGGAGGCACTCGATGAACCACGACACCTTCACCGCGTCGCCTTTGGCATCGGTTCTGGCTACCGGGCAGCGGCCGTCGAGGCTGCAGCGCCAGGGAGGCTACACGCCCGAGTCGATGCGGCACCCCGGCAAGATGCTTCCCGCGATCGCTGCCACCGTCATCGAAGCGTTCACCCGTCCGGGGGACCTGGTGGTCGACCCGATGTGCGGGATCGGCACCACCCTGGTCGAGGCCATCCACCTGGGACGTGACGCTGCCGGCGTGGAGTACGAGCCCGACTTCGTGCACCTCACCCTGGGCAACTTGCGGCACGCCCACGCCCAGGGCGCCACCGGCACACCGCAGCTGGTGTGCGGGGACGCCCGCAACATCGCCACCCTCTACCGCGCCCTGCACGGGAGAGCGGCACTGGTGCTCACCTCACCGCCCTACGGGTCGCACACCCACGGGCACATCCGCTCCGGACGCGACAACGGCGGCGGAAAGATCGACAAACGCCACCACCGCTACTCCACCGACCGCGGCAACCTCGCCCACCAGCCCCTGCCCGGACTCCTGGACGCCTTCGGCCACATCCTCGCCGGCAGCGCCATCCTGCTGCGCCCTGGCGGGGTGATCGCCGTGACCGTCCGCCCGATCAGGATCAAGGGCGAACTGGTCGACCTGCCCGGTCAGGTCATCGACACCGCCCAACACCACGGTCTCACCCTCGCCGGACGACACGCCGCGCTGCTCGCAGGACTGCGCGACGGCGCACTGGTCAACCGAGCCTCCTTCTTCCAGATGCTGGAAACTCGCCGCGCCCGGGACCGAGGCATCCCCGCCTGCGCCATCGCCCACGAAGACCTCCTGCTCTTCCAGCCGGCCCAAAGGCCCACCGACCTGCCGGAGGCGACCCGATGACCAAGCACAGCCACGAGAAGCCAGCCGGACGGAACCGGGTTGTGGAGATGCTCGCTGTCCTGCAGCTCGGCCTGTGCGGGCGGTGCGGACGCGCCCGCTACCCCACCCGCCGCACCGCCCGGCACGCCGCCCGCATCGCCGCACCCGGCACCCGGCTGCGCGCCTACCGGTGCGGCGACACCTGGCACCTGACCACTCCGCCGGGCCGGCGGCAGTACATCACCCCGCCCGTCACGGTGCCCTGCACCAGCCTCGGGACCAGGCTTGACCTCCACGGCCGAGGCAAGCGTCGATACCGGGACCGTAACGGTCTCGGTAACGGCGACCCCACCCCAGGGCGCACGCAGCGGACGGGCTCCGGTTCCCCAAGGGGACGACGGTGACCGAGACCGGCAGGAAGTTGCGCCTGGTCACGCCGGACGAGCCACCACGGCTCACCCCCGGCGCGGCCAAGGTGCTGCTGCGGATCCTGCTCAAAGCAGCTGAGAACCCTTCAAGACCTGAGGCAAGGAGCCAGACGCCCAATGATCGGATTCGCGATCTATAGCCGGACCAGCCTGGCGCAAGGGCCCTACGGGACCGCGCGGCGCTCCAGCACCGAGGAGGACGCGTCGTGACCGAAAGGTCCACCAACCCGCAGCCGCAACCCGGCTGCGCCAACGATACCCGGACTTCCCCACCGCCAGAGGCCAGCGCCGCAGCGGCCCCGCCACGCCTTCGGTTCGCCTTCTACGGGCGTGTCTCGACCGAGGACAACCAGGATCCCGAGGCGTCGCGTGCCTGGCAGCTTCGCCGAGCCCGCAGCCTTATCGAGGCGAAGGGCGGGGTGATCGTCGCCGAGTACTTCGACGTCGACAAATCTCGTTCCATCCCCTGGATGCGCCGTCCGCGCGCCGTGGCGCTGCTCGACGAAGTCAAGGACCTCCAGCGGAACTTCGACGCGGTGGTGATCGGGGAACCTCACCGTGCCTTCTACGGCAACCAGTACTCCCTGACCTTCCCGGTCTTCGAGCACTTCAAAGTCCCGCTGTGGGTGCCCGAGGTCGGCGGACCCATCGACCCCGCCAACGAAGCCCACGACATGATCATGGGCGTATTCGGTGGCTTGTCCAAGGGCGAGCGGAACCGCATCAAGATCCGCGTCCGGTCAGCCATGGCCGCGATCACCGTGACCGAGGGCCGCTACCTGGGAGGCCGCCCTCCCTACGGATACCGGCTCATCGATGCCGGTCCGCATCCCAACCCGGCCAAGGCCGCCGACGGAAAGCGGCTGAAGCGCCTCGCGATCGATGAGTTCGCGGCAGCCGTCGTCCAGCGGATCTTCGCCGAGTACCTCGGTATCGACAACCACCGCAAGAGGGGCTGCTTCGCGATCGCCGAGGGACTCACACGCGACGGCATCCCCAGCCCGTCGAGCCACGATCCCGCACGTAACCGGCACCGGTGCGGTGTCGCATGGTCCAAGAGCGCCGTACGGGCCATCCTGAGGAATCCGCGGTACACCGGGTACCAGGTCTGGAACAAGCAGCGCAAGGACGAGGTGCTGCTGGACGTCGAGGACATCGCCCTCGGGCACACCACCAGGCTGCGATGGAACCCAGAGGACCAGTGGGTGTTCTCCGAGGAGATGGTCCATCCGGCGATCATCGACCTGCAGACCTTCAAGCGGGCGCAGCAGCGGTTCGCCGAAGCGCCCCGGCCGAATGAGCCCAGGCAGCGGCACAGCAAGCGCTGCTATCCGCTGAAGGGCGCGATGTGGTGTGGTCTGTGCGAGCGGAAGATGCAGGCCCACCACAACGGGACCGCCACGTACTACAGATGCCGTTTCCCTGAGGAATACGGCCTCGCCAACAAGATCGAGCACCCGCGCAACGTCTACGTCCGCGAGGATCACCTGCTGCCTGAGCTCGATCACTGGCTCAGCCTCGTCCTGGCCCCCCACCGGATCGGCGAAACCATCACCGCCATGAGCCGGTCACAGTCCCCGACGTGCACGGACACCGCGGCAGAACAGGCACGAAGCAAGATCAAGAAATGCCACATCAAACTCGAACGACACCGTGCCGCGCTGGAGGCCGGCGGGGACTCCGCGACCATCGCACGATGGATCGCTGAGACAGAAGCCCAAAAAGCCGCAGCCGAGGCGCGACTGCGAGAAGCACGCAAGCAACAGCGCACGCACCTGAGCCGGGAAGAGATCGCCGCCGTGGTGCAACGAGTGGACGACCTACGCGCGGCCATCCCGAACGCCGACCCGGTGGAGAAGCAAAAGCTGTACGAGCAGCTGGGACTGAAGATGACCTACTGTCCCGAACGCGAAGAGGTCCAGGTTGAAATCAACTTCAACCCGGACCTGGATCGCTACCGTGGGGTAACTGGTCGTGTCCGAGGGGTGATCACAACCAATTGCACATGCCGACATCAACCACGATCGGCGACGTGTACCGGGTCCCTGTCGGATAGCTACCCGACTGGGCGTCGTAGCAAACCCCTCGGGCCCGTATGCGGCGTGACCGTGTACGGGCCCAACCCTATCGGAGTCGCCTAGTATGAGTACCAACTGGCATCAAAGACGCGGGATAAATCCTTCCGCGCCGGTTCGAATCAAGTACCGCACGTTCGCTGTTGGCAGCACCCAGCGATGCTGCCCTGACCGCCCTGCTGTGACAGACCGGCTAGCATGCAGCGCACGTGCGAGCAGGACGTACGCTATTGAGCGATGTCGTAGAAAGGATCCATAATGGCTGCCATGATTGTCGCTCGCCGGTGCGGACTTCGGCACAGGGGCGTCCGCAACCGGCGCCCGCCAACAACTCATCCCGCCTCGTGTTCCGCTGAGTTCGCCGCTGCCGAGACTCCGTCAATGGTGTCGGTTGTCAACTGGCCCATGCGAGGCTGGACGGGCAAGTTTAAGACCTTGGAGGCATGTTGAAGCTCAACACCGATGACATCGTTCCGGAGATTGTTGTGACCGAAAGCCGAGCCTTCCCAGGAGCGGAGGTCATCGAGATACCCGGGCTCGGTTACTGGGCCTCACGCGAATCCGCCCAGGAGGCGCTGGACAAGTTGGCTCGAGGCGTTTGCCCTATGACTCATGAGATCGAGGCTGGTTTCGAGCCGCAATCTTGCCGGATATGTGGCGAGCTGGAACATGTCGTCGACGATCCCGACCAATCTAAGTCAGATGAATGATCAGTTCACGGTCTGATGCGGTCGGTCGACGTGGCGATAGTGGTGGAGGGTTATTGCTTGAATTATCGAGAATAAGTGCTGGACTTTGGTCAAGCGTGCCCGATGACACTGGCCCCGAGCGGGTCCACCGGCGCTCGCGGACAATCCCGTCCCGGTTCACAACCCCGTGACCGCGTGGAACACCGTCGCTGGAGCAGCCAGATCCAACCCTCACGAGGTCCACCACTGCACGTTTCCGGGGTAGCCGCCATCGACTCTGGGCTGCGTATCATAAACGTCCGACCCACGAATCGCGCTGCGTGAACCTTGACAGACTAGGCCAGTTGGTGCCAAGCCCAGCATCTGTCAGTGCTGACCGATAGCCTAAGCGAGACCCATCGCCGCCCCAGCATGATCGGAGTTCACCGGTGTCCGAGGGCGTAGTGAACGTTCAGCCGCACGGTCGCATCCTGTCGGTGCTGGGCGACATCGAGTTCTCCCAGTGGCAGTGTCTCGCGGAGTTGATCGACAACGCCTTCGATGACTTCCTAGCCCACGGCAGCCAAGAGGGCGAGCGGCCGACAGTAAGTGTCTCCCTGCCGGGGCGCAGCAGCGACGCTAGAACGGCCGAGGTCTGGGTGACCGACAACGGCCGTGGTATGGACCTGCCGACGCTCGCGAACGCTGTGAGTGCCGGTTGGACCGGGAACTCGCGCTACGGGTCGCTTGGCCTGTATGGCATGGGGTTCAACGTGGCGACCGCTCGTCTGGGCAGGGTCGCCACGGTCAAGACCACCCGTGCCGGCGATCCATCGTGGACCATCCTTGTCCTCGACCTAGATCTACTGGGCCGTGGCAAGAACTACGATGTGCCCGTTCGGTATGAGCCGAAGAATGATCCGCGTGAGCATGGAACTCAGGTGGTCATCAGTAGCCTGAAGAACGATCAATGGGACAAGCTGTCGAAACAGGCAGCCAAGATCAGAGATGAACTCGGCGATGTCTACAGCTACCTGCTGCGTGAGCGGGACTTCGTCATTACCGTCAATGGGAAGAAGGTTCAGCCCCGACTTCCTTGCGTCTGGGACGAGACTCGGTCAGTGACTCGAAGCGGGGCCAAGATCCCAGCGATCATAGAGATAAATCGGCCGTTGCCTCAGATGAAGGCCTGTTTGGACTGTGGGTGGTGGAACAAGGACTGGGCGGAAAAGTGCGAGGATTGCAAGAATACACGCTTGGAGACCCGCGAACGGCGGATCTGGGGATGGATCGGCGTACAACGCTATCTCCACAAGAGCGACTATGGAATCGACTTCCTTCGCAACGGGCGCAAAATCCTCATCCGCGATAAGCGCCTCTTCTTCTGGGAGGATCCGGAAGGGCTCGCCGCGCCGGAACCTGAGTACCCGATCGATTCCCGTCGTGGCCGTGGTCGTTTCGTGGGCGAGATCCACTGCGACCACGTTCCGGTCAACTACCAGAAAAACGCTTTTGAATACGATAACCCGGAATGGCGGACGGTTATCCGCGTGGTGCGCGGCGACAGCCCCCTGCGTGAAAAGATCGCCAAACGGCTCGGCCTCTCGGAGAACACCTCACCGCTAGCCAAGCTTTACACCGGATACCGGCGAGAGGACCCGGGACTGAACTATCTCGTGCCCGGCGACGGTCGGCAGGCGCTCTTCGATTTGGCGCTCGAATGGGCCCAGCTCTTCCGTGACGGGGATCCTCATTACCAGACCGACGACATCTGGTACCAGGCGGCTGAACTCCACGACAACCCAGTGACCCCCAAACCCAAGACTGAGCTGGATGACGTCTTCGAGGAGATGGGCCTGGACTTCGACGAGCCCGAAACTCTCGACGGTGAGGACCAGTCCAAGAATGGCACCGAGGCGCCTGGCATGAAAGCCGTCGGTCAAGCTCCGGGCCCGGTTGAGACCCTCGATCAGCGACTGGCCCGTTACAGGGAAGGCGCCATCGCTGTTGTCGACCTTGGTGGCCGGTACGAGGCGACGGACCTTGGCCATGTCGAACTGGTCACGTGGGCCGTAAAGGAGCCCTCGCTCACCGATCCAGCCGGCAACATCGTGCCGATCTTCACGCAGATGGTACGCGCTCCACGCTTGGAGATCTTCATCGCCATTAAGCATCCGTTGTTCACCGAGTATGGGATGGAACTCCGTGACCTGGCGATGGTCGAGACGGCGGAGTTCATGCGGGTACGCGGAGCCCCAGCGGGACAAGACCCGAAGCCACTTTCGGTTGTTCTCGCCGACATCAAGAGCCGCGCTACCGATCATAAGATCACCCCCGACGTGCTAGCGAATCGTGCGAGCCGGCTGCTCGAACGGATGCGTGAGGCCATACAGCGCGAGGTCAAGGGCTCACCCAGCGGCTACTGGGAGCTGCTCCAGGAGTCAGAGCGCACCGCAGCGCAGAGGCGGTTCGTCATTGAGGGCGGAGACGTCACCTGGGACTCGGTCATCGAGTCGGGTGACTTCGCCTTGTTCCTCCCCGCCAGTGCCCTCGTCCGCCTGATCGAGCGGCGGCCGGAGGCCTTCCTGGACGGCAAGGTCTTCCGACGCGCCTACCTCAGCTTGACCGACGATGGCTCACGATCGCTGGTGGTTTCACGCCTGGTCGGATTCATCGGTGACCTCGCGCTCATGGAGGAGCATCATCCCCGGCTTGGCATCGTAGAACTCCAACGTGTCCGACTGAGCTGCCTCCTTGTTGAGGACGACCTGAACGATCAGGACTAAAGCAATGGGCTCAGGCTTTCTCGACCCCGCCTCCCTCCTTGAACTTGGGCCCAACCAGTTCGCACGACAGATCGAACGGCTGCTCTGGCACATCGGATTCACTGACGTCAACAACATCGACGGACCCGGCGACGGCGGTGGGGACCTCCTCGCACGATTCAAGGGTCACCAGTGGGTCCTCCAGTGCAAATGGAAGAAGAGGGGCGCTGTCGGTGCCGGCGCCATCGACGAGGTGGCTCGGGCCCGTGATCTATACCGTGCCAGCCGGGCCGCCGTCGTCACCAACACCCGCCTCAGCGCCGACGCGATCCAGCGCACCGAGCAACTTGCGTTGCTGGCCCCGCGAATCCAACTTTGGCCGGGCCGGACCCTTCATCGCGCGTTCGAGCAGGCCAGCGATCGCTTCGGCGAAGTCCGCCTACGCCCGTACCAGGAACGCGCGAAAGCGCGTCTCATCACGGACCTGAACGACAAAGACCGGGCGCTGCTCATCCTGGCGACCGGTATGGGGAAGACGGTTGTTAGCGGCGAGGTGATTGCTAACCACCTAACCAGATTCCCCGCAGATCAGATTCTCATCGTTGTGCACACTAAGGATCTCGTCGACCAGCTTGAACGCGCGCTATGGCGTCATCTGCCCAAGACGACGAAGACCCGCATGCTCACTGGCGAGGATCGTCCGGACGATCTTGAGGGCGTCACCTGTGCCACTCTCGGAAGCGCGCTGCACGCAGCCCGGCGGGGGTATCTGCCGGGTCTGGTCGTCGTTGACGAAGCACACCATGTCGGAGAGAACGGCCAGTACTCCGAATTGCTCCAGACTCTCGACAAGGCGCGTCAGTTGGGGGTGACAGCCACCCCATGGCGCGGTGATGAGTACGACATCACCTACCGCTTCGGGCCCCCTTCATACGCTCTGGGCATTGAGGAAGGCATGCGGAACGGATACCTCGCCCAGGCTGACTATCGGCTGTATGTCGACAACGTCGACTGGCAAGTCGTCCGATCAGCCAGCCGGCATTCGTACAGCCTGGGCGAGCTGAACTCCAAGCTTTTCCTCCCTCAGCGCGACGAGGCGATCCGCGACGAACTCGCGGCCGTGTGGGGTTCGGTCGCCCGCCCGCGTGCCCTGATCTTCTGCCGGACAGTTGAGCACGCCGAGCGCATGGCCGACCTCCTTCGCAGGAACTCACGATGGTCTGACGCACTGGCCGTCCACGCCGAACTGCCCAAGCGGGAGCGTCAATCACGCCTGCTGGCATTCCGTTCGGGGGCGGTTCCGATCCTCACCTCCGTGGACATCCTTAACGAGGGGGTGGACGTACCGGATGTCAACATCCTCTGCTTCGCCCGCGTCACTCACAGTCGACGGATCTTTGTTCAGCAACTCGGGCGAGGGCTGCGGCTGCGCGAAGGTAAGGAACGCGTCATCGTCCTGGATTTCGTCAGCGATCTGCGGCGCATCGCAGCTGTATTGAATATCCAGCGCGAAATAGACGCGGATGATCTCGAAGTGCTCGGCCAGGTCGGTTCGTCTCGGATCGAGTTTTCCGACCAGCGGGTTGGATCTCTTATGGGCGAGTGGATCAAGGACGCCGCTGATCTGGAGACCGCCTATGATGAGGCCCGACTGCAGTTTCCGGACCCTTCGACCCTTGGTTGGTGATTGTGTCAGAACTCCCCGAAGCAATCCGTTCCGAGGTCATCACGGAACTTTACCGCCAAGCGGCGGAACTCGATTGGGAGCTTCTCTCCGCTGGCGCCAAGAAGCTCCAGTACCGCCGGTGGATCGAAGATCCACGCGTGGGCGGAAGGCTTCGCGGATTCTTCGACGAGCACCGCATGGGTACCTGGATCAAGGATACCCCCATGAAGGAGTACGCCCGAGCCCAGGAGGGGTTCGGCTCCATGGCGACCTATGCCAGAAGCCAGTTCCCCGGTCCGGAGCACCTGATCCGCACCGCACTCGGCGATGACTGGGAAGTCCGCGAAGGTAGCGTCAACGAGAAGCCGATGCATTGCCTTGCCAGTTGCGGCGCTCTCGAGAGGTATGTCTGCTGGGGACGCCCGAATACCTTCCGTGATCTAACCTGGGCGGGAATCAACAAGGCGGTCAGCATGCAGACTCGCCCGCTCATCATCGTGACACTTCAGGATGGCCTCATTGTGTCCGAAGCTGAGCGTGCCTTCCAAAAGAAAATTGCCGAGCACTGCAACATTGACATCCAGTACGTCCATCGACGCCTGCGGTTCATCAAGTAGGAGATATTAGTTGCAGGTCCCGCTTCGAATATAGATGAACTGTCAGAAGGGCTGGTCATCGCCACCTTCAACCTCATCCTCCAGTTCGTTCTTATTTGGCTTACGTGTTTCCGGCTCTTGTTCGACAACGCCGTCGGTGCGGTAGTAGCGAAAGGCGCTGGGATACGTCCTTTGATTATCCTTGTACATAATCGCCCAGCCTACCAGTGCGCTGATCTGCCACCCCTCGGGCATGTGCTGCGAGACGAACCGGAACGCCTGGTCTGCGGTCATCTCCTCTTCGGGGACGGTGACGGTCATGGTGCGAAACGGCGGAAAGCGCTGTTGGAACCGGAAGTTGAACGGAAGTCCGTCCTTGATGGCTTGGAGTACCGCCTGAAGTGATTGGGGGCCCGGGGTGAGGCCGGCGACTCCGAGAGAGAGATCGATCGGATATTCCAGGTCAAAGTGATTCTCTCTATTTTTGGTCGAGTCTCGCTCTCGGCCGGGGTCGTTGATGCCGAACCCCCGGTTGTTCCACACGATTCTTCCGGTCCTGAGGTGGCGCTTGATCAGCATCTTTTCAGGGGAGACAGCGGATAGATCCTCTTCGACGAACAGGCAACGGAATGACATCTCGTCGAGAGAGATGCCGACCCTACCTGAGAGCTTGAATAGATGGTCTCCCAGGCGCTTGTGTAGCGGCTGATCGGCTTTCCCGACATAGGTGAGTTCGCGTTCCTTGCCGGGCTCCTGGCGAAAGAGCTGATAGACGCCGGACATGCTCGGCAACCCGAGTTTCTGGGCCTGCGCGGGGAGCGCGTCGAGGTTCTCCTGCGTGAGTGGCGCTGGTTCCAGGCGGTCAAGCGCGGCGTAGAGTTGCGTGCTCAGCGCCTCGGTGATGCTGAGCCTGAACTGGTTGCTGAACTGGTTGCTCACGCGAGGTCCCGTCCTGGCTCGGGGCGGATCGCCGTCGCCATGCGGTCAGCCAGACCGGTGATCGTGATCTGCAGTTTCTCTCACCGCTTCCGGCGTCGGCTCCGGCGTGGTCTCGGCCCGATTATTGCAGGTTTGGGAGGTCCAGGCCTGTCGGAGTGGTGGGCGATCAAGAGGTGGCAGGGCTGACCCGAGTCACCCAAGGGTTCGAAGGAATCTTTGCGCGCTGCCCAACGAGACGACCGCTCCGCGGTACGCTTTCCGCATGGCTGATCAGTCAAGTTCCACCTCGTCTTCCAGGACCAGCGTCGAACTCTTCGCGGGCGGTGGCGGGCTGGCCATGGGGGTCGAGTACGCCGGCTTCCGGCCGCTGCTGTTCAACGAGTACGCCAAGCGCGCCTGTGAGACTCTCGTGGAGAACAGGGCGGACCGTTACGACGCTGAGGGCGACGTCCCGCCGATCCCCGGGCCGGGCGATCGCCCCCCACTGGTCGAGGGCGACGTCAGCAAGTTGGACTTCGACTACCTCAAGGGGAGGGTTGACCTCCTTGCCGGTGGACCGCCGTGCCAGCCCTTCAGTCTTGGGGGGGTGGCCAGGGGTGACGAGGACGACCGTAACGGGTTCCCTCACATGTTCCGGGCCATCCGGGAGATGGAGCCCAAGGCCGTCGTATGCGAGAACGTCCGAGGGCTCCTGCGGCCCTCGTTCGCGCCGTACTTCGAGTACATCAAGCGCGAGCTTTCACTTCCGTTCGAGGAGCGGAGGGACGGCGCCGCCTGGCGTGAGCATGACGAGGTACTTCGGCACATGCTGGAGACCGCGACCGTTGAGCCCCACGAGCGTTATGACGTGCGGCACTTCCCTGTCAACGCGGCTGACTATGGCGTCCCGCAGATCAGGAACCGAGTCATCCTCATCGCCTTTCGGCGCGACCTTGGGATCGACTGGGACCGCTTCCAAGACCTCGTACGGCCCCGTCACTGCGAGGCGAGCCTGCACGAGGACATGGCCAGCGGTGCCTACTGGGACCGTCACCCCGAAGTCCCCGGGGGGGTCCGAGAGAGAGTGATGGCACGGGTCCCGCGACAGACACCCGAACCGCTTGACGGAGAACGGCTCCTGCCGTGGCGTACGTTCCGAGACGCTCTCAAGGGAATCGATGGACAGAAGCCCTTGCCGCCGGTAGAGCTTCTCGACCGCAAGGAGTATTTCCTGGGGGGCTTCACCGATCACATCGGCTGGCCGGACGCCCGAATATATCCCGGGCACACGCCCAACGAACTCGACCGGCCCGCGAAGACGGTCAAGGCGGGGGTCCACGGTGTACCCGGCGGGGAGTCGGTGATGATGCTGGATGACGGCAGCCACCGTTACATGACGGTACGCGAGACCGCTCGTGTCATGACCTTCCCCGACGACTGGAAACTGTGCGGTCCCCGCGGGGAGAAGATGCGACAACTCGGTAATGCGGTGCCGGTGCTGCTCGGCAAGGTGTTCGCTGAGGCGGTCGCCACAGTCCTAGAGGAAGCTGAACAGCCCACATGACGGAATCGACCGACGATGGGCGTGGCCGGTGGAAGGACAGGCCACCACCGGCGCGTGCGTGGAAGGGCCGTCCCGGACTTAGCCGAGCGTCGCGGACGGCCGAGCAGGATCGTGCCGCCGGCGGGCGTGGTCGCCGCCTCGTCGAACTGGGCGGCGGCCGTACCGCCCGCGCCTCAGTTGAGCTTAAGGTCCTCCCCAACACCCGACGGATCCGCGCCTATTTGCGCTGGTCTGATGGCGGTAAGACGACCGAGAAATACCTTGGTGAGGTATCGGAGACGACGAGAGCACGCAACCTCGCGACGGCCTGGCGAATGGCGTTTGAGCAAGAACTTCTCGTTGCTGCCGAGACGGCTGATGGCTCATGGGCGAGCTCACCCAGTGTCCGTACGGTCATGCGAGCCAACCGCGGTCGAGACACCAAGCCGGAACTCGCGCTGCGGTCGGCCGCTCACAGACTCGGGCTCCGATATCGGGTGGATACGGCTCCGGTCAAGGGCCTAAGGCGACGAGCCGACCTGGTCTTCACCAGGGCTAGGGTCGCTGTCTTCTCTGATGGCTGCTACTGGCACGGGTGTCCGGAGCACTACCGACCAGCGCGCAAGAACGGCCAGTTCTGGGACGACAAGATCTCGACTAACCGTGCGAGGGATCAGGACACGGACGTAAGGCTCGCCGACGCTGGCTGGCTCGTCATCCGCGTGTGGGAGCACGAGGATCCAGCGGAGGCTGCCGACCGTATTGCTCAAGCAGTCCGAGGTCGTCTCGCGTAGCGGCCGCGTTTGGGGGCGTTGAGCAAGTTCGGCCAGAGCGGGGATCGCGCCGTTCGGCCCCGGTGTAGCTCGACTAATCGGATGGGTTCGGTTCACCCAGCCGACGCCACCACCGCGAAACACGGCATCGGCCTCCGGGACGCCCTCCTCCGCTTCACCAACCGGCAGCCATGGCTGCCCTCCGCCGCCTGAAACCGGCTCACCCTACCTCAACCTGCTGACCAGTCACGCGTCGGCTTCTACTGAATTTTCATGCGTGCACTCCTTTCTGCGGATCACCCTCCTTGAGGAAACCGCTTCCCGGCGCCTCTCCATGCAGCTCCTCGGTCTACGACCTGATGTCCAAATCGTGCCTATTGTTCACTCGCGAGTAAATCGTCTGGGCCTCATTGTGGAGAGATTTACCTTCGGGGTGCCGTGACTGGCAGTCGAGGTGCCCAGTCTCCATCTACGATCGCTCGACGTCGTTATAGCGTCGCGGTCATGGAGGTCCATCGTGACCGGCCGTGTGATCAAGTCTATGAAGGTGGAGACTTGTCTGGTACTTGTCAGCGAGTAGTGAATCGGCTCTGCTGCCTTGGCATCGCGGGTGCTGTCTTGGTGGCCTCAGGCTGTGGTGGAGAGTCCAGGGCCGTTGCTTTGCCCTCGTTGACGGATTCAGGTACGCCACGGCCCTCACTGTCAAACGCGGATGAAGAGCACGCCGTGGCGTCGGCGTACACAAAATTCGTCGCGATGCTCGACCGCGCGGACTCTCTTCCCGTCGAGTTTCGTAAGCGGGACCTCGCTACGGTCATGGTCGATCCCCAGCTTTCGCGTGTGCTGCGACGTATTGAAGAGATGAAGAAGCAGCACATCGCGACCTATGGCCAGGTTGCTGTTCGCATAAAGAGTGTTCAGCTGACTGCGAGTGGCGCCACGGTGTTTGACTGTCAGGACTCTAGTAACGCTGGAATTCTACACTCGATCACAGGTAAGAAGATCAACCGTGGGGTTCGGGAGGGAAACACCAAGGCGCTGTTGGTGAAGGGGTCTGATGGGCAGTGGCGGGTCAGGAAATCCATCACGATCGGGGAAGGGTGCTGACCGGGTGGAAGTCGTTGCGCCCATGCTCGGGGTCGGTCTTCTTGTTTGCTCTTCCGTTGCGGCGCCGCCTCCGCGGGACCCGCTGCCGCCGGATGCGAACTTGTACAGCTACAACTTCGGCGCCCAGGATGGCGGGCGGCCGGCAGGCGGTGGGCGAACGTCTGCCGCTGCGCCGAGAGGGAACCAGGCGGACGTTCCGCAGGAGCCGGGGCCGCGTGATTGCCAGGCACTGAGCGAATACGTGCAGGTGGTCTGCCCGGAAGCGGGTGAGGGCGGCAAGGCGTCCAAGGTGTCTCCGGCCGCACTGGCGTTGACCAAGTGGGCGAGTATGCCGATTCCCGCTCCGGTGGTGCGGACGGCGCCGCCGCGCCGGAGGGGCGGGCTGGTGGGGTTGCCGGAATGGTTCTGGGTGACCAACTGGCATCCGTTGAGCGGTCGCGTGTCGGCTCGGAACGTGTGGGTTGAGGTGACTGCTCGTCCGCAGAGCATGACGATCGCCCCAGGGCCTGGGGAGCCGGTCGTCCGTTGCTCGGGGCCCGGTACGGCCTATGACAAGACACGGTCGGCCGCGTCGCAGCGCACCGATTGCTCCTACACCTTCGCGCGGTCGTCGTTGCATGAGCCCGGTCAGGCGTATCGGGTGCGGGTGACGGTGCTGTGGGGCGGGACGTGGCGCGGTTCGGATGGGTCCGGTGGTGCGCTGCCGCCGTTGAGCCGGTCCACGACTTTCCGGCTGCGGGTGGCCGAGGCGCAGGCGCTTTACGGATGAGGGTAGGTATGAAATCGAGTGGCCGAGTGTTGCCGGGGCCGATCGCTGCCAAGACCGTGGGCGGTGCGGGTGCGTCGTCGTCCAAGCGACTGGCGCGGCAGCGCCGTCCAGGGGTGATCGTGGCGGCGGTGCTGTTGTTGGTCCTGGCTGTGGCGACCAACGTGTATCTGTTCCGCTCCTCAGGTGATCGGGTCTCGGTCGTCAGGGTGGCGCGTGATGTCGCGGTCGGGCACAAGATCACCCAGGCCGATCTCGACAGGGCTCGGGTCCCGGTGGTGCCGGGCGTGACGGTGATCCCGGGCCGTCAACTCGAGCAGGTCGTCGGGCAGCGGGCCGCCGTGGGGCTGCGGAAGGGGACGCTCCTGGCGGCATCGCAGCTGACTGCGGAGCAGAGCCCTCCTGAGGGACGGGCACTGGTCACCGTGCCGTTGAAGGCGAGCGCGATGCCGCCCGGGCTGGCTCCCGGCTGGAGTGTCCGGGTGGTGTTCACCTTCGGCAATCAGGGACAGGAGCCCGTGGCCGGCGCTTCGCAGAGCCGCGCCCAGACCACCGCCCTGCGGGATGTCGCCGCGGTGGTCGATGAGGTGGACGGACCGGACGCCGAGGGCGCGATGACGGTGTCCTTGATCGTGCCCGATGGCGACAGCAGCGCGGTGGCGCGGCAGGCGGCCGCCGGGATGGTCGTTCTCGTGGTGACGGAAAGGCGGGGTTGACCGTGGCTCTGCATTGCGTGGTCTCGCCGGGCGGATCGCCGGGCGTCACGACTACCGCGTTGGGGCTGGCCATGACTTGGCCTGGGGAGGTGCTGCTGGCCGAGTGCGACCCGATGGGGCGCCGTGTACTGCCGGGCTTCATGGCGGACCGGCTCCGCGAGTCGGCCGGCCCGGGGCTGCTCGGCTTGGCGATGGCCGCCGAGTCCGGTCCGAACGTCCGGCTTCCGCTGGAGGACTACGTGGTTCCCATCCCGGGCGCGGACTCCGCGAAGGTGCTGCATGGTGTCCGCGACCCTCGACACGGCGTGCGCCTGGAACCGTTGTGGGGCCGACTGGCCGAGGTGTTGGCCTCGCGGCCAGGCGATGTGATCGCGGATCTCGGGCGCATCGGCGGCCGGGACACACCTGATGACTTGCTGCGGGCGGCGCAGACCGTGGTCATGGTGTTGAAGCCGACATTGACGCAGGTCGATGTCGCCGGTCCACGACTCGACGCTCTCAAGGATCTGGTGGGCGATCGCGCGACGATCGGGCTGTGTCTGCTCGTGGATGGGCCGTACAGCGTGGCGGAGGTCGAGCGCGTCCTTGGGACGCCGGTGCTGGCTGAACTGCCGTGCTCACCTACCGACGCCCAAGTCCTCTCGGACGGCGCTCGGCCCCGCAGGACCTTCAGGACCTCGCTGCTTCTGCGGTCGTTCAAATGTCTCGGTCGACGCCTCCGCGCGACCACCGAGTCAATGTCGACGGATATCGGAGGCGAAGGCGGCGCGGTTCTCTCCGGTGCCGGTGCCGGTGCCGGTGCCGGTGCTCGGGGCGACCGGTGAGCGCGTCCGGCTGGACGTTCGCCAGGCCGCAGGGAGTCCGCTACGCCGGCCCCACGTCCGCTGCAACAGCCTCGCCGGATGAGGCGGACGACGCGAATGTGTGGACGGCGGTCCGCGAGGTGTCCGCGCAGCTCGTGGACGTCCTGACCGACGGCATCGACCGGATACGGGCACGGCAGCTGATCGACGCGCAGGTCCAGGCGTGGGCGCATGGTCTGCTGACGTCCGGACGGGTGATGTCGGCGGAGGCGCTGCGCGACATCGCTCGGCTGGTCTTCGACCGCCGGTTCGGGCTCGGCCCGTTGCAGCCCTACCTGGACCGTTCCGACGTCGAGAACATCGTCGTCAACGGCTGCCGACAGACCTGGATCAGCTACACCGACGGCACCAAGCGCCCAGGGCCACCGGTCGCCGAAACCGATGACGACCTCATCGAGTGGGTTCAACTACTTGCGCGCCGCGGGAACACCGGCCGCGAGTTCTCCCACGCCTCGCCGCTGCTGGATGCCGCGCTGTCCGACGGCGTCCGGCTGGCCGTGGTGGGCTGGGTGTCCAGGCGCCCGCATCTGGCGATCCGGGTACACCGGCTGGTCGATGTAACCCTGCGGCAGCTCACCGACATCGGCACCCTGACCGAGCCCCTGGAAGCATTCCTGAAAGCGGCGATCCGGGCCCGACGCAACGTCATCGTGTGCGGGGAGGTCAACACCGGCAAGACAACGTTGGTGCGCGCGCTGGCCAACGAGATTCCGCCCGAGGAGCGGGTCATCACGTTGGAGAGCGACTTCGAGCTGTTCCTGGATGACCCGCGCCTGGCGCACCGCCATCACGACGTCGTCGCCATGGAGGCCCGACAGGCCAACGCCGAGGGCGCGGGCGAGGTCCGCTTGCAGGACCTGGTGCCGGCGTGCCTGCGCCTGAATCCCGACCGGGTGATCGTGGGGGAGGCGCGGCATGGGGAGCTGGCGCCGATGCTGGAGGTGATGTATTCCGGGGCGCGCGGCTCGATGTGCACCCTTCACGTCCACCGGCCGGAACACGTGTTCAGCCGTGTTGTCCAACTCGGTCGCCGTGCCGATCTCGGCCTCGGAGCCGATGACGTGCACCTGATGTTCGGGCTCGCTGAACCCGTGATCGTCTACCTGGAGCGGGACCAGGCGAGCAATAAACGGTTCGTGTCTCAGGTGATGGAGATCGGGCCACCGGCGGACGCGGTCGAACCGACCCGCAACCTCGTCTTCACCCCAGCGCCTGACGGACGAGCCACCCCGGCGGGTGGGCACATCAGTGGCGCCCTGCTCGGCGAACTGGTGGCGCAGGGCCTCGACCCAGAGATACTCAAGCCCGGTCCGGACGCAGGGGGCTGGCTGTGATGAGCGTGCTCGCCGCCCTGGCCGGCCTGTGCGCCGCCGGGGCCGTTCTCGCGATCGTGGTTGGTCTTCGTGTGCCCGAGCCCGCAGAACGGCGAGTGCGCCCGCCGTCGCGGTTGCAGACGGTTCTGCGCTCGTCGGCTTGGCCTGGGCGCCGTAACCGGTTGCTTGCCGCTGCCGTGGCGGCCCTCGCCGTGTTCCTGCTGTCCAGCTGGCCGGTCGCTGCTCTCGCGATGGGTGCCGGTGTGTACGCGGTTCCGCCGATGCTGTCGGGACGGGCATCGCAGCGCCGCATCGCGCGACTGGAGGCACTGGCGCAATGGTCTCGCCGACTGGCCGAGATGATGGGCGCCAGCCGCGGCCTGGAACAAGCCCTGGCCGACAGCGCCCGCATCGCGCCCGAGGCGATCCGCGCACCCGTGACCGTCCTTTCGGAACGGCTGAACAACCACGCCAACACCGAGCAGGCACTCCGGGTGTTCGCCGAGGAGCTGGACGACCCGATCGCGGATCTGATCGCGTGCGCGCTGGTGCTGGCCTCACGCCGTCGTGGTCCAGGGACGCGGGAGGCGTTGCGCCTACTGGCCGACGCCGTGGAACACGAGGTTCTCGTCCGCCGGGACGTCGAGGCCGAACGCGCAGGGCTGCGTACGACACTGATCGTCATCGTCGCGTCCGTCGTCGTCCTGAGCGCGTTGTTCGCATCGTCGCAGACGTTCGCCGCGCCCTACGGCACCGCCCTCGGGCAGACGGTCATGGCCGTGGTCGCCACGATCTACACGGCGGGACTCTGGTGGATGCGGCGCCTGTCTGTGCTGTCGACCGGGGCTCGGTTCCTGCACACTGCCCGTCGCACGCCCGCCGACCAGGGGGCCGAGCTGTGACCGTGATCGCTGCTGTCGCCGGGTGCCTGGGCGCCGTCGGCCTCATCGTGCTCATCGGCGAACTCCGCTCCGCGCCGCCGCGCCTGGACGCCGCCTTGGCCCGCATCCAGCCCGTGCCGATCCACCAGCCGACCGGCGACCGTCTGAACGTCCGCGACAGCGTAGGACGGTGGCTTGCCGATCGCGTCGCGCGTCCGGCCGGGCTACTCGCCCTACCTCGGACTGATCTCGCGTTGCTCGGACGCCCGGTCGAACGGTTCATGTTCGACAAGCTGACCCTGTTCGGCACCGGGCTGGTCGTGCCGTCCGTTTTTAGTGGCCTGGTGGCGCTGGCTGGCGGCTCACCGTCGTGGACGTTCCCGGTCGTTGCCGGTCTCGTCCTGGCCGCGATCCTGTGGATGGTCCCGGACTGGAACGTGCGGTCTCAGGCTCGCCAGCGCCGCCGCGACTTTCGGTACGCCTTCACGTCCTACCTTCAACTCGTCGTCCTCGAACGCGAGGCCGGAGCCGCGTTGAACGCCGCGCTGGAAAACCCCGCGAAGATCACCGAGGGATGGCCGTTCCAGCGCGTCCACGAGGCCCTGACGCGCGCCCGTCACGCCCAGCAACAGCCCTGGCGGGCCCTCGCCCAACTCGGCGAGGAGATCGGCGTCCGCGACCTGATCGACCTGGCGCACACGGCCGAGATCGCCGGGAGCGAGGGCGCCAAGATGCATGACGTCCTGGTCGCCAAGATCACCTCGATGCGGCACGAGGCGTCCGCCGCCGCGCGCGCCGAGGCCAACTCCCGCACCACCGCCATGTGGGTGCCGACCAGCCTGCTCATGCTCGGCTTCGTGATCCTGGTCGGCTTCCCGTTCTTCTCCAAACTTCTCGCGTCCGGCTGAGCGCCCCGGACGACCGCACCAACGCATCGGGGGACCATGAACACACTCAACGCCGCGGCGATCCGCGTAGTGCTCACCATCCATGACCGAGGCCAGCGACTCGCCACCGACCTGCGAGACAGCGGCGACCGCGGCTCCGGGGTAGTCGAGACGATCATCATCGTGGCGGGATTCGCCGGGTTGGCGTTCGCCGTCTACCTGGCCGTGTCCAACAAGGTGAACGGCTGGATCGACAAGATTCCCGGCGCAAGCGGACCGTGACCGTGCCCGAACGAGCACGAGCCCGACGAGACAAGGGATCAGCCACCGTCGCGACGGCCATCACCTTCCCCGTCGTCGGGCTGCTGTTCCTGGCGCTCGCGCAGGCGGTCATGGTCTCAGTGGCGCGGGATGTGGCCCAGTCGGCCGCTGAAGAAGGGCTTCGCGTCGCACGAGCACGCCAGGGCACTTTCGCCGCAGGACGCGACGCCGCAACGTCATTCGCCCACCACGAACCCATCCTGGACGCGCCTAGCGTCACCGTGTCCGGTGCCAACACCATCACCGTGCGGGTGGCCGGGCATGCGCCGTCGCTACTACCGGGCGTCAACATCACCGTGACCGGGACCGTGCGCGGCGCCCGTGAACGCTTCACCACCCCGGGGCCAACGTGATCGCGGGAAAGGGGACGCCGGGTCGTGCGGACCGGGCACGGGACGCGGGCAACGCGGTCGTAGAGACCGCGATCCTCGCGCCAGTCTTCATCACGCTCCTCGCCGGCCTGCTCGTGGTGATGCGGGTGACGCACGGCAGCGCCGTAGTCGCACAAGCCGCCGCTGACGCCGCACGGCAAGCGTCCATCGCCCGCAGTGCCCATCAGGCGCGGGCCGGGGCGAGCAGCAGCGCCATGCACACCTTGCGTGACCGGGGCCTGCATTGCACGCCGTCGATTCGACTCGACCTGTCCGGCTTTAACCGTCCAGTTGGGCAGCCGGCCACGGTGTCGGCACAGGTGACCTGCGTAATCCGGCTCAGCGATGTCGGGCTTCGCGGGATGCCCGGTGCCCGGACGGTCACCAAGACCCATCGATCACCAATCGACCCCTACCGGGGCACTCGATGAGCAGGCGCCTGTGCTCACTTCGGCGACGACCCGAGCGCGGAAGCGTGAGCGTCTTCGCGGTCATCATCACGCTGGTCGTCGTGGTGTTCTTCGGTGCCGTCGTCGACTTCGAGCAGGCCCTCGAAGCCCGGCAAGACGCCAACACCGTTGCCCAGGAAGCCGCCCGTGCCGGCGCCGGACGCGTCGACCGGAACCGCGCCTACATCCGTGGACAGTTCGTCGTGGACCGTGAGGCCGCGAGCCGATCGGCGCGCGCCTACCTGCGGTCCAGCGGCTACAGCGGCACCGTGACCACGTCCGGAACGCGCGCCATCCACGTCCACGTCACCACCACCCGCCCCGCACGGTTCCTGCCGGTGATCGGGATATCCGTCCTGCGCGCCGACGCCACCGCGACCGCGAACCTGACCACCGGAGTGGAAGGAACCCGCCAGCCGTGACCTACACCGGACGCAGCCGCCTCGCCGACTTCGCACGCGGACTCACCGCTCTTGCGGTCTTCCTGTTCTTCCTAGTCGGCTTCCCGGCCGCGATGTACGCCATGGGCGGCTCTCCCATCCCGGACCGGATTCCGTCGTGGGAAGAGATCAGCGCGACCCTGATGCGGCAGGACACCGACCAGAGCGTGTTCCTGGCCACGCTCTTCCTCATCGGCTGGGCCACATGGTGCCTGTTCATCGTCACCGTCTGCGCCGAGGCGGTGAACTACCTGGCCGGACGCTCCAGGCCCGCCGCGCCGCGCCCGGCCCGACCGCTCCAAGAACTGGTCCGGAACCTGGTCGCCACGGCCACCCTCACCTTCAGCGCCGTCGCCTCCCTCAGCGCTTTGGCCTCCGCCACTGCCGCGACGAACACGCACGCTGTCGCCGCCAATGCCCATCCCGCCGTTCCAGAAGTGGGCTCCCTGTCGCCCAGGCAAGACACACCACCACGGGAACCGACCGAATCTGAATGGACGCCGCTGCTCGCCGACGAGCCAACAGCCCAGCCGAAGCCCGACCACCACGAGGCGCGAACCCACGTCGTCAAGCGAGGCGAGACCCTCTGGGGTCTCGCCGATCGCACCTATGGCTCCGGCGACCAATACCCCGAGATCTTCAAAAGCAGCCGGAACATCGACCAACCCGATGGAATCCCCGCACTGACCGACCCCGACGTCATCCACCCGGGCCAGCGCGTACGACTCCCACGCCCCACCGCGCCGGATGGCGCGCCTTCGCCCTCGCGACCGGCCTCGCCGCGTGCAGGTGCACACACGGCCCCAACCGAGCAGGGTAAGCAAAGCGGTACCCGAGCCCCCACTCCACCTAGTGCAACGTCCGGCAAGGCGACGGAGTCGCCAGTGCCGAGCCCGGTCGTGGCGCCGCCCGCCGAGCACTCCATCAGCCCGGCACCCTCGACACCGAACGACCGGGACGATGCCGATCCGCCCCTGGAGATCTCCCTACCGTCCGGCTCGCGAATCGGCCTCGGTCTCGCCGCCGCACTCAGCGTGGCGGTAGCCGCCACCCGCCTGCACCGACGCCGCCGGCGTCCGCTGCAGGGCGATCCCGAGGCCGCCGAGCACATCCCCGAGCCCCCGATCCCGGCCCCCGTCCTCAAAGCCCGCAAGGCGCACCTGGACACCTACGTTGTTCGCGAGGCCCCTGTCCCGTCCGACCCGGAACTCGTCCGAAAGGACCTGCTCACCCCGGAACCGGACCATCTCGTCGTGGGCACCCGCGACGGCCAAGCCGTCACCATCCCCCTGGCAGGTCTCAGCCTCGGCTTGACCGGAGACGGCGCACACGCCGCCGCCCGAGCCATCACCACCGAACTCCTGGCCAAGGCTCACCGCTACCGCGCCGAGGTCATCATGCCGCAGCCCGATGCACAGGCGATCTTCCCCGGCGACGACATCACCGACCTGTCCACGGCCCACGACGGATTGACCCTCAAGCCCAACCTGCACGAGGCCATCAACCACCTAGAAATCGAACTCCTCCACCGTGGCAGAATCCTGGAGACAACCGAACAGCCCGACGTAGCCGCACTACGCGCCGACGACCCCGCCGAACCACTGCCGACCGTGCTCCTGGTCGCCTCCATACCCTCGGACAACGCACGGGTGGATGCCCTCGCAACACTCGGGCGCCGCTTCGGCCTCGGCGTCCTGGTGCTCGGTGCCTGGACGTCCGGCACCAGCGTAGAACTCGCCACCGAGGCGACCGTCACGAACACTGACGGCCCCAATGCCGCGCGGTTCACCCGGGCCAGCCTCTTCCACCTCACCACCGACGATGCCGCAGAGATGCTCCGGACCATCCGAACCGCCACCGGCACCGAAGCACCCTCACCGACACACGCCGGCCCCACGCCCGAACCCGAGACTCCCTCGGCCATCGTCCCGCCGCCGCGGCTATCCGAAGGAGCATCCCACCGCCCGGTCAGTCTCGAAGTGCTCGGCGACGTCCAGCTCTCCACGGCGGACGGACCGATCAAGACAGGGCTACGCCAGCGAGCCCGCGACCTACTCGCCTACCTCGCCCTACACCCGGACGGCGTCACCCGAGACCGGGCCAGCGCCGACCTGTGGCCAGATGAAAGCCCCCAAACCGTCGTCACGGCGTTCAACACCGCCGTCACCAACATCCGCAACGTCCTTCGGAACGCGACCGGCCTCAGCAGCCCCATGTACGTCATCCACAGCGCTGGCCGCTACCGCATCGATCCCGACGTCATCGACATCGACCTCTGGCAACTAACCGCGGCCCTCGCCGATGCCCAGCAGGCCGCCGACGACGCCACCAAAATCAGGGCGCTCACACTCTTAGCCGACCGCTGCGCCGGTGAATTCGCCACTGGCCTGACACAGCCGTGGGCCGAGGCCCACCGTGAATACCTCCGCCGCACCGTCGGCAACGCCCTTACGAACCTCGCCCGCCTCCATCAACAAGACGACCCAGAGCAGGCGCTGATGGTGCTGGAACAGGCCATCATCCGCGACCCCTACTCCGAGCCCCTCTACCGGCACGTCATGCGGCTACAAGCCCGCCTCGACCGCCCGGACGCCGTCCGCCGTACCTACGCACTCCTCACAGCCCGCCTCGATGAACTCCACGCCGAACCCGACGACGAGACTCGTAAGCTCGTCAGTTCCGCAGCGCGGACGTCGAATCGAAAGTGACGACGGAGCCTGCGCTCACCACACGCGCGAGCGCTGGTTTCGTGCAAGCATCCAGCGGGGGCTCGCGGACGGAAGACGCGTTGTCAGGACCGAGGGGATGTGATCGGCTATCGGCGTGGACGTCGACCAGTTCTTCAGTTACGGGCCGCGCGCTCCATTCGAAGTCCAACATGTCTTCACCGACCGGGAAGGGCCGATCCGGGCCTTTCGGGACCGGTTCGTCCAGCTGTCCGAACGGTCGTGGACCGTTGAGGAGCTGCTCGATTTCCAGCGGCCGGCGTCAAACCTCATCGCAGTGTCGGGCGAGGGCGGGATCGGGAAGTCCACGCTGGCCCGGCACGTCACCGAGCTGGCCGTTACCGGGAAGCTGGATGGTCTGCCGCCGCGCGGCGCGCGAGCGGTACTAGATTTCGCCGACCCTGCCAGTTCCAGCTTCGAGGCGGTCTTGCTGCGGGTACGTGCCGCCCTCGCGCCGCTGGCCAAGTCCTGGCCTGCGTTCGATGTGGCGCTGGCCGTCTACTGGCAGCGCAAACACCCGGGAGAGTCGCTGACGGCGTTTCTGCGGAAGGAGACCACGGCGGAGTCGCTCGGTGTCGCCGACCAGGTAGGGGACGTCGTTGATCAGCTCCTGGGTGGTTTCGGCGCGCTGTCGGTGGCCTACCGGGCGCTGAACCTGCTCGGCCGGACCGCGACGCAGAAGGCCCGGTTGAAACGGCTGCGGTCGAGTTTGCCGGCTCTCGATCCGATCTTGGGTGAGCAGGACCCGGATCGGATGTTGGGCTACATGCCGGTACTACTGGCCGCCGATCTGGAACGAGCGCGGCGCAAACACCCGTCGCTGGCGCTCTGCGTGCTGGACACGCTAGAGAACGTCCAGCGTCCGCCCACCGAGCGCGGAGGCCTGGAGGACCTGGTTTCGCGGTTGGTGTATCTGATGCCGAACGTGGTGTTCATCGCGGCCGGACGCCTTGCGCTGCGATGGCACGATCCGGGAAAGGCCGTCGCCTTGACCTACGGCGGCGTGCGCCGCTGGCCGGGGCTCGCCGACGACGACCAGCTCGGGCTCGGCGGGTTCGACCGGGCATCGGCCGAGACCTATCTGACGGCGCGGCTCACCGTGGACGGGACGCCGGCGATCGGGCCCGCGATCCGGGAGCGGATCATCGCCGGGTCGGGCGGTTCACCGCTCTACCTTGATCTGTCGGCGGAGTTGTTCGGACAGTACCTCGCACGGGGCGAAGTGCCGCCCGCCGACGTGTTCGGGCTGGGTTTTCCCGAGTTGGTGCTGCGGACGATGCGGGATCTGTCCGCGACCGACCGAGACCTGCTGCGGGCCGCGTCGCTGCTGGAGGCGTTCGATGAGGATGTCCTGCACGCGGTGCTGCCGCATCTGCGGCTCCGGCAGATCGAACGGTTCGTGCAGCGCCCATTTGTCCGGCGGGACGAGACGGTGTGGCCACCGTACCGGCTGCACGAGAACCTGCGCCGCAGCGTCATCGACTGCGACGCCGACACCGACGACGGCTGGACACAGACCGAACGCACCCGCAACGCCGAACAGGCCATCGAGCATCTGACGCGCGCCGCGCTGACGGTCTGGGACGACGACGCCGATCACCCGTTGCCGTTGGGGGTGCGGAGCAGGCGATGCGTGGCCGCATTCCTGCTGGTCCTTAGCGCTGCCGATGAGCATCGGCTGACGCCGGAGTCTCTTGGCAATGTCGCCTACAGCCTCACTGTTCTCGGGCACTGGCAAGTCCTGTCATCGCTGCCCGAGCTGCCCGGCTCACCGGAGCTGGACCGGTTGACCGCCGTCGCGCGACTGACCGCACGCGGCGATATCAACGTCGAGGACCGTTACGGCGCGCTGCGCGAGCTGATCGGTGAACCCGACGGCCCGTTCGCGGACTACTACCGGCACGAGCTGGCGAGCCGCGCGCACATCATCGGCCAGGTCGAAGAGGCCGCCGCGCACCTGTCCGGTATCGAGCCCACGTCGCTGATCGGCGCGAGCGCGCGGTTCGGCCTGGCCGACAACGCGCTACGCCGCAGCGACTACCGGTCCGTGGCGCGGTTGATGGCCGGCGCATCGCAGACCGGCCCGGACCAGGTTCGGGCCGCAGACCTGCTTGGCCACACCCACCTGCAGAACGCGCGGTTCGCCGAGGCGGCCCGCTTCTTCGAATCGACGTTGGAAGCGGCACGCGAAGCCAACGCACCGCTATGGGAAGCTCGCGCGATACGCCACCTGCTGCTAGCGCTGATGTGGTACGACTCCGACCGCACGCTGGCGCTCCTCGGCCGGGCGCGCGAACTCAACAACTCGGTCGGCGAACCGATCGGGCTCGCGCAGTGCGACATGGCCGAGGCGATGGCACGGGCGCTGCGAGGCGAGCACCGCACTGCCGCGGAGCTGCTGGAGGCGGCGGCGCGCCGGTTCCGTGAACTCGGGGCCTCCCGCGAACTGCTGCCCGTCGAGGCATTGCAGGTCCTCCTGGACGCTTCCAGCGGACACACGGAACAGGCCGCGCGTACCGCACGGAGGCTGGGCGAGGACTGCCTTCCGGTCTGGGAGCCGGTCACTCGCTCATGGGCTGGGCTGGACGCCGACTTCGCGGCCATCAAGTGGCTGGACAGTCCCGAGTCCGCACGGCGCCGCTGGTCGGAGGCCCTGGCCCGACTACAGACACCGATCTGCGGGCCTCTGGACATCGACGACCGCCGCGCGCTGATTCCGACCGGTCGCGTACCCGACGCCCTTGTTGAGGCCGCGATCCGGGGCGCCATGGCCAGCCCGGCGTTCGACGGCCAACGTGACCTCAGCGCCGCGCTGGCGACGTTCGGTTCCGACGGCGTCGTGCCGGGCGTGCGGACGGTGGTGAAGGTGCGCAGGCGGCTGCACGAACGACTGGAGACTGTCCATGCGTTCGAGCAACTACGCGCTACAGCCGGCGTCCTAGCACCTCAACTGCTGGACGCGGGAAGGGTCGGGGAATCCTGGTGGGCCGTCTTGGAGCGTCTCCCGGGCGTGCCCGCGGACCGTCCGACATCCGCACGTCAGCGGGACCTGGGCCACCAGCTTCGGCTTTGGCATTCCCAGCCGCCTGGCGAGGGTCTGCGCCTCGACGACCCGGGCGCGCTGGGCGTCCTGCTGGGCTGGGCGCGGACCTCAGTACCGAACGCCTACTCGGTCATCGCCGAACACGTCGACGAAGCATGCCGAGGGCTCCCCATGACCGCAATCCACGGCGACGTTGCCGTCTGCCATAACGCGCTGTTCGACGGCGACGTCGTGACCGGACTGCTCGACCCGGGCGCGACCGAGGCAGGGCCCCCGATGCTCGACCTCGCCTGGTCGCTGGCCGTCGACATGCCACGCGGCGCAGAACCCGGCCCACTCCTCGACGGCTACGGTCACGACGCCGTCGACCAAGATGCCCTGACGGAGCTACTGCCGCTGATGATGTTGCGTCGCCTCATCGACGCTCCGGCCCTCGGGCTCACCGAAACAGACGGGGTATGGATCACCGGATGGCTATGTGACCACCGCCCCGACCTACTCGCCCTCACTCAATAAGCCCGGCCCGGCGGGCGCACGTGTACGGGATGTAGTTGTCCAGCACGTTCGCAGGCACGGAGAGTCGCTCATGCAGGTCAGGCTCATCATCGCGTACGTAGAAGCGGTTGAGGCCGTCGAACAGCGCGAGTCCGTACCCCGCCGCCAAGACATAGGGCTCCCACTCCTGGTGACTCGGCCGGGCCGTCAGCGGAACGGTCGCCTCGACCACGATTGCCCGCGGGCGCCACACCCGCAGGTCAGCCGACCGCAGGACGGCGGCCTCAGCCCCCTCCACATCAACCTTCAACAGATCGAAGCACGGTTCCGCATGTGCGCTGAGGATCGTCTCCAGGGTGACGACCTCGACCAGTAGTTCCTCGTGACCCCAACCATTCGCAAGATGCCCCTCCAGGACATCCCAGCGCAGGGTGCTGAGCCCGCCGCCACCCGTCTTCCCTCGCCCTGGGACGACCCGGAAGAACCCTGCGGCGCCCGGCTCGTCTCCAACGGCCACACACAGATTCACGTCGCGCGGCCGGGCCTGCTGAAGAAGTGCGTGGCGTTCGGGCAACGGCTCGACATTGACCCCTCGCCAGCCCTGGCTGTCCACAAGGTTCTTGGTCAATGAACCGCTGACAGGCTCGCCGGCGCCGACATCCACGAAGAACCCACCCCGATGGTCAGCGAAGGCACGCATCAGCACGACATCCTCCGCGTTCCCTGCATACGCGATCAACTCGTAGCCGCTCACACGCGCCAACCTACGGGTGTTTCGTCGGCGCTTATGCCAAGGGGCTCAGGTCTACAGTCGGCAGTATCGCTGGGGTGGGCCAACGTGATCGGAGTTGCTCGACGGTGTCCTCTAGGGCGTCGAGACGATCGGCACGCATGGCAGGGGGGTCCGTTGAGTTGACGGTTTCAATCATCGCTGTAACGAGTCGTTCGCCGCGCAGCAGTGGAGCGGCGGTGTCGGCGGTAAGTATGGTTCTCGCCGCGTAGATACCTCCGGCCACGATCGAGAGACGGCTGACCAGGATGGGTATCGAATCTCCGGCAGGAAGGCCCGGTGAAGCTTCGCGTGCCTCGTCGAGTGCGTGGATGATGTCGTTGAGAGCCAACCAGGCTGCCGCCCGGGCGGCGACCGCCGGAGTCTCGACCGCAAGGCGCGCTGAAGTGAGGACTCCCAAGAAGACTGAGGGAGGCATCTCGTCGAATCGGTTGCGCGTGTAACACCACACATCGTAGGTCGCGTCCAACTCCGGTCGACCTATATCCATTACCGGCTCTGCGTGACCGGCCAGGGTCACAACGAAGCGGTCCACCGTACCGACGAGACGCGAAGCCCAGGTGATGGCCTGGCAACAATGGTTGATCAGCCGGGGAGGTAGGTCGTCCAGGCTCACGGTGAACGTCCTGTCCTCGTGCAGGTAGTCGAGCACCCTCAGCCCGTTGGTGCCAAAGTGTGACAGAGCGTTGTGTTCGTTGAGGATGTTGAAGCCCGTCGGCGGGTCTTCGCTGTCGAGTAGATCAGCCAGTTCGGTTGAAGCAGCGCGTGCGCAGGCCCAGCCGGATTCGGCACCGCGCATGAAGGAGTAGGCGTGAGCCGAAGCCGCCCTGAGCTCATCCAGGGTGACGCTGCCGTCCCCGACCCTGAGTGCCTGCAGCGACTCATCCCAGACGTAGTCCTCGTGCGCTGAAGCGTTACGGGATGGCGGCAGGAGTGATTTCGCTGCCGTAGTCAGAAGCGGGTGACCATCGGCGATGAGCTGTTCCCGCAAGGTCGTTATCCCCGGATTCTGGCTGACAGTCTTTCCTCGCATCTCCAGGAGCACTATTGCCCACGGCTTCAACTGCCCCTCAATGATCTTCCTGTATACATCGAGGGTCAGGCTGGCGCGGTCACGTTCGGAACGTGCTTCGCGGAGCATCCGTATCACCGCGTTCATCATCGCGTTGCTCGCGGCGCTCCGGTCGACACGTAGCTTTAGGTTGCGGAGCGGACGGGCAGTGTGCTCGGGGTCGATGCCCATGCCTTCTTCGATTAGCTGGTATACGCCCATACCGGCCTTGACGGCGATCAAGGGGACGGCGCTTCCAACGATTCCAGAAGCTGCATGGAGCGCATCTGGAAGGTAGCTCGGGCGGTGTGGAAAGAATGCAAGCAGTTCGTCTACGATGCGATCGAGTTCGTCATAGTGAAGATGGAAGGCTGCCAATATACGGACGTCAGTGGGAGGACCCTCGGGATTGCGGAGCTCCTCGGAAGAGATACCGAACGCCTCTTCATAGGGATCTTTGTTATCCCGAGCAGTTGACTCTACGAGTTCTTGGAAGGCCAGTCCGAGTTCATCCTGCGGAAAACTTGCATTGATCGATTCGCCGTTGGCCACGGCTTTGAGTGTGACGTTGGCTTGTTCCACCAGGGTGGACCGGAGAGCTTCGACCGAGCCCGGCGCTGCAGGCCTCAGGACGTTGAGACACCAAAGATCATCAGCCATCGCCGTCACGAGATCGGCCAGTGCTCCAGCGGCGTGACGCACCGCTCCGCCATGGCTCCTCCCTTGGGCCGAATGCAGCGCATGGATCCGATCCTCGAGTTCCGCCAGGAATGAATCGAACGACAGCTCTTCCACCGATGCCAACCAGCCCTCTTCGGTAACAGGAACTGTGGGCAGTGGTGTTCGTCTAAGTGAACCGAGCCGGTTGAGCGGTTCCTGGACCAACCGTGCCAGCGCGTCGAGTGGAAGTTGTGACGTCATGCGGCCATTGTGCCGCTCTCCCTCCAAGAGGCCAACAGGTTTCGCAGCTATGCTCTGATATCTCTCCTGGTGGAGATCTCGGCTAGAAGAATGCCCCTTCCGGATGACCACGTAGTCCGTAGGGCGGCGCTGGTTCTGACGGTGTAACCGACCTGGAGCGGCTGCAGCGAGGTCGGCTGAGGAGCCGTCAGCTTTGAGCCGCCCTTGAGTGCCACTTCAACCGCAAGGCATCAGCAGTCCGCGCGGTATCCGGCGACCGGGTGAATCACCAGTACGAAGAATCCAAGCTCGTCGCATCCAGGACCGTGCTCCAGACCGCCTCATCATGCTGGGCCATCTCCCGGTCTCGTCGTGCGGTGCCGTCGATATGAGCACGCTCGCTATGCAGCAGCGCCAGCTTGCTGCGCAGCTCCTGCTCTTCCTTGGTGATCGGGAGCTTCTTGCGCCGGCTGCTGGCCTTGGCTGCGTTGCGCAATCTGTCGTACTTGGCCTGCTGTGGTCGCAGCTTGACCATTTCGGCATCAATCTGGGCGAGCAGGGCGGCGCGTTCGGTCGCGAGCACGTCCAGCTCTGCGCGCACCGCTCGTTCCTCCTCGCTCCAGGAGTCCTTCCTGAGTTTCTGCCCGGTCTCACGAAGGATCCGGGAGCGTTCGCGGTCGAAGGCGCTCTTCCTGGCCCGAAGCTCAACCTCGCGCGCGTCGATCTCCAGCCCGCGCTTCTTGCGCGCCGTCATCGCCTGCCCTGGCGTCTCTGAGGTACTCATTGGCTTATCGTGATCTGGGGCCGTTAGCCTGTCTGCTATCTCAGCGGGAACATGTTCGTTGAGGTACACACAGCCATTATGGATATCAGGCTCACAGAGAAGGCTTATGGTTCTGGATGCAGCGCGGCCCAGGAGAGCGCGCGATGCTCGGGAAAGCATGGAGCTTCGCAAGCCGCAAGGTTGAGCGCGATGCCTCGATGTAAGATCAGCCGTGGGCTTGACGAATCGATTCGAGCTATTCCTTGATGGTGGCCGTCCGCCACGCTAGTTCGCCGCTATTAGGAACGCGGCGGCGGGGCGGACGGGCAGGAGGATTCAAGGAATGTCGAGATTCAACCTCGAACCCACGGCCTCGGTGATGGGCGCGTCGATGTCCTGGCGGCGCGCCTTCCCGGGGCGGGCCGATCAGATTCCGCTGGCGCGGCAGTTCGCCATGTTCCTGTTCGCCGAGACCACGATCGCCTCGGACGTGGGCTTCGTAGTGACGGAGTTGGCCTCGAACGCGGTGCGCCACACCCGGTCGGGCCAGCATGGAGGCCGGTTCACCGTCGAGCTGGTGCTCGGCGGACTGGCCTACGTGGGTGTCAGCGACCTCGGTGGCGGCGAATACCCGACGGTGAGGCACGACCCGCTCGGCGGTCCGCTCGAGAGCGAAGGCGGGCGCGGCCTGCGGGCGGTCTCGCATCTGGCCGCGATGTTGGGCGTCCACGGAAGCCCGACCGAGGGCCACACCGTGTGGGCGGACCTGATCTGCGTCGAAAAGCCGCACGAGGACCCGCCGCTGGTCGCGCCGGTCCATCCGGCCGCATAGGGCGGGACCAGCCTGTCCATAGCAGGCTGGTCCCGCCCTCCAGGCTAGGGGCCAAGCTCTGGTCCCGTCCGCACCTCGGCGAGGTGCGGGCGGGACCTTTGTTCGTTCACGTGGCCGAGGCAGGTGGGGTCGCCGGGGGCGCGATCGGGGGCGTAACCGGGGGGTTGCCCATGGCCACCCCCGCCTTTCACCGTTGTCAGCGCAGGTCAGCCCGCGCCTCGGGTGGGGCAGCGGTGCACCCGGATACCCCCTCAAGGGGAACATGCACGGGGGTGCAGTCGCTCACAATAAACCCTGCACCGAAACCTAAGCTCTAACTGTCTCTCGCCTTTCAAGTCCACCACCAAGTCCGTATTGAGCGCCGACGCCGTTGGGTGTCCGATTGGTGAGATGGCGAGAAGTTCGTTCCGCGTGTGGCGTGAGTCGACGCCACCAGAACGGCCGGGGCTGAATGTGAAGGTCCAGCGGAGTCTCGTTCGAGGTCGCGCGCCGTGATTCCGTTGAGGTCGCAGTCGTCGGCCCGGTCATTAAATTTCCGTTTACTGAGGCAAGCCTCTCCAGCCGTTCCGGTAACAAAATTGGTCGGCGCTCCGTGTTGCATTCGTCGCGACGTCGAGAAATGGTCGTCATGGCGGACGACGCCGGGCGGGAAAGTCCCGCCGAATCGGCCGCCAATCAGGAGGCAGAAACAATGGCGAACACCATCACCACCGCGACCGCTGACACGACCACCACCGCCCCGGCGGACGGCACGGCGGACGGACGTCCGACCGGGGCGGCCGGGGCCGTGTGGGACGCGCTGAACGCCGCGCCGGACGGTGCGACGGTGACGGCGCTGGCCGAGGCGTCCGGCGTCAGCCGCGCGACGGTGACCAAAGCCCTGACGGCGTTCGCGGACGCCGGACGCGCAGTCCGGGCGGCCGGTGAGGGCACCGGTCGGGGCCGCACGCCGGACGTGTGGTCGCCGGTCGCCCCCACGACCACCACCGACGCCGGTGATGCCACCCCGTCCGCCCCGGCGGACGACACGACGACCGACGCCACGACGGCCCCGGACGCCACCACCGGGACGGGCGTCATCTCATCGGACACCCTTGCCACCGCGATGCAGGTCCTGTCGGACGAGGCCGACCGGCGGGCGGCGGCGGCCGAGGCGCTGCGCAAGGCGCAGGAGGAGGAGGCCGAACGGCGCGCGCGGGTCGACGCCGAACTGCGCAAGGCCGAGCAGCGCGAAACCGCCCGCGTCATCCTGACCGACCTGCTGAGCACGGTCACCACCACCCTCGCCGCGATCGCGGCCGACGACGACGAGGGGATCACGAGGGGCATGGAGGACATCGCGCGCTACGCCGGTAGCGTCCGGCGCACCACGCGCGCCACCACCGGCAGCCGGACGGGCGCGGGGACCCGGACGGCGCGCGCGACCGGCGACCGTG
Source organism: Spirillospora sp. NPDC047418 (assembly GCF_040643275.1). Taxonomy (NCBI): domain Bacteria; kingdom Bacillati; phylum Actinomycetota; class Actinomycetes; order Streptosporangiales; family Thermomonosporaceae; genus Spirillospora; species Spirillospora sp. NPDC047418. The sequence goes on along the minus strand of NZ_JBEYTW010000074.1, from coordinate 1,981 downwards.
GCGCGCCGTCGCCCCTGCGGCCCCTGGTCGCCGGGCACCTGAACGCGTTCCCCGACCTGGAGTTCACGCCCAGCGAGATCGCCAAGGTCCTGGACCGGTCATCCGGTGCCGTCGCCAACGCCCTCGACACCCTCGTCGGACGGGGCGAGGCGGTCCTGACCAACGAGCGCCCCCGCCGGTTCCGCGCGGCCAGCCCGGCCACGACCGGCACGGACACCGGTAACGGCGACGCAGACACCACGAACGCCGCGTGACCCGTAGGCGGGGCGGACGGGTGACGGCCCGTCCGCCCCGTCATGACTCGGGGTCTCACGACCCCCACCCGCAATGAGGTTGTCATGACGAAGGAGACGCTACATGTCCGGTGACGCGACCGGCACGACCTCGCACGACACAGAACACGACCCCTACGACCAGGTATTCGTCCTGCTCGGTTGGGCATGGGACGTCGCGCGCGCCGCACGAGCGGCCACTCGCTACCCGGTCTCGCACGCCAACGTGTCAGACATCGGCGCGCTCGGCGCACTCATCCGCATCGACCACGAGTACGCGGAGAGGGTGGACCTGTCCCGCCCGCTGCTGGCTGTTCCGCTTCCCGAGGTGCGGACGCCGATCGTGATCGACGGGTGGCACCGGATCCACAAGGCCCGACAGACTGGCGTCACCGACTTGCCGGTCATCTTCCTGGACGCCGACGACGAGCGCGCATGCCGTCTCATGGGCGGCGGCATCAAGCGTCGCTGGTAGACCGGCAGGGACATCACACATAGCACCACACGCGACAGGGCCCGGGTAGGCGGAACGCCACCCGGGCCCCGTGCGCGCCGC
>NZ_JBEYTW010000074.1:0-1053 GCF_040643275.1 Spirillospora sp. NPDC047418 | reverse complement strand
CGCCGGTGCGGCCCCGTGCGCGCCGCCGCCGGTGCGGCCCCGTGCGCGCCGCCGCCGGTGCGGCCCCGTGCGCGCCGCCGCCGGTGCGGCCCCGTGCGCGCCGCCGCCGGTGCGGCCCCGTAATGTGCGTGACATGACGCGGGCTGAGGTGCTGCGTGATCTTGTGGCGAGGGGACGGCAGTTCGATGCGGCGAGGCTGCACGCCTTGGCGGAGGAGCTAAGCCTTCCCGCCTCCGACATCTTCGTGATCGCGGGACACTCAGTGCCAGCGCACCTGCTGCCGCCGGACCGTGATCGCAAGGTCATGCGCGAATTCGCCTACCGGGTGACCTACTGCGACCACGCCCAGCTCGCCTCCCTGAAGGACTTCGTGTCAAGTCTGGCGTCGACCAGTCCAGCGCCGGCAGCCGAGATACCCGAGGACGCAGAAGCTGCTCCGCCCGGCATGAGCGGATTCCCGAGGATCTTCAACGGGCTCTTACACAACCGCGGTTTCGGAGTTTCGGAGCTGCCGTTCGCTGGGCTGTCCCAAAGCACGATCAACGGCATGCTGAGCGGACGTTGGTACAGCCTGCAGCAGCTCAAGGCGATGGCTGGGCCGTTGGGATGGAATTTCGAGGACCTGGCCGCTGTGGCAGGCGAGCCGCTGGGTGCCTTCAACGTCGGTTCTGTGCTCTGCCGTCACGTAGGCAGGGTGTACGTGGCCGCCATTCCCCTCACGACCGCGCAACTGAGGCTAGCCGCAGTTGAAGCCGATCGCCTGAGCGGGCGAGAAGACCGGGGCGCGTGGCAACCGTGGGTAGAGAACCTGTGCCCAGATGGGTCGTCGCCAGGGACCGACCTTCAGTGACTTGCTGCGGCCAGCGCCGACCGCCTTGTCGAGCGGACCGGCGCCGGACGCGGCGGCATCGACCTACTAACAGCCAAGGCGTGCGGCCCAGCCTTTGCACTACCACTCAGCTTGTCTTTTAACCTCTGACCTGCGACTTCTTGTCACGCCGCGGGTTGCTTTCGATCTTGCTTGCGGGGGACGGGGTGGCGTTTGGCTGGGCC
>NZ_JBEYTW010000073.1:0-44403 GCF_040643275.1 Spirillospora sp. NPDC047418 | reverse complement strand
GGGCGGCCGATGAGCTGGTCTCGCGCGGGACGGGCGGCGGGGCGTTGTTCTCGTCGGTGGCGTTCGATCTGCCGGTGCCGAACCTGTGGGCGCCGCTCATCTGCGGTCAGCCGGTCCGGATCTTCCCGCACGACCTCGACCTCGCCGACCTCGGCCCCGCGCTGGCCCAGGCGGGCCCGTTCAGCTTCATCAAGCTCACACCCGGGCACCTGCGGGTCCTGGCACAGCAGCTGAACACCGAGCAGGCCGCGCGGCTGGCCGAGGTGGTGCTGGTCGCGGGCGAGGCGTTCGCGGGGGAGGCGGCGGGCGACGCCGCCGAGATCCTCGGCCCCGGCCGCCTGATCAACGAGTACGGGCCGACCGAGGCGACCGTGGGCACCTGCGTGTTCCCGATCGACGGCCCCGGTGCCTGGGACGTCGCGCCGATCGGGTTGCCGCTGCCGAACATGACCATGTACGTGCTGGACGCGACCATGCGCCCTGCCCCGCTGGGTGTGGTCGGTGAGCTGTACGTCGGTGGTGCGGGTGTGGCGCGCGGGTATGCGGGGCGCCCGGATCTGACCGCCGACCGGTTCGTCCCCGACCCGTTCGGCCCGCCCGGGGCGCGCCTGTACCGCACGGGTGATCTGGTGCGCCGGGCGCCGGACGGGAATGTGGAGTTCGTCGGGCGGGTCGATGACCAGGTCAAGATCCGCGGGTACCGGGTCGAGCCGGGCGAGGTCCGCGCCGTGCTGGCCGAGCACGAGGCCGTCCAGGACGCCGCCGTGGCGACCTTCCGCCCCACCCCGGACAACACGCTCCTGGTGGGCTACTACGTCGCCGACGAACCGCTCGACGGGCTCACCGCCCACTGCGCGGAACGGCTGCCGGAGTACATGGTCCCGGCCGCCTTCGTCCGGCTGGAGGAGATCCCGCTCAACGCCAACGGCAAGCTCGACCGCACCGCGCTGCCCGACCCGGACCGGTCGGCGCTCGGGGCCGGGCACGCGTTCGTCGCGCCGCGCACCAAGACCGAGCGGATCCTCGCCGACATCTGGGCCGGGGTGCTGAACGTCGGGCAGGTCGGCGTGCACGACCGCTTCCTCGACCTCGGCGGGCACTCGATCCTGATGATCCAGGTGCTCGCGGCGGCCCGCCGCGCGGGGCTCGCCGTGTCGGTGTGGCGGATGTACCAGCACGAGACCCTGGCGGACCTGGCCGCCGCCATCGACCAGGACGCGGCCCCGGCGGAACCGGCGCCGGACGTCCCGCTCACCCCGCTCCAGCGGACCCTGCTCGGCCGCCCACCCGCCCACGTCCACGCCCACGAGGCGCACATCACCCTGGACGGCACCGCGGACCCCGCGATCCTCGACCGGGCCCTGCGCGCGCTGGCCGGACACCACGACGCGCTCCGCCTCCGCGTGGACGCCGACGCCGGCACGGCCCGCGTCGGCTCCGTCGAGGAGGCGGTGGACGGCGCCGTGCTGACCGCCACGGCCGACCGGGAGCGGATCGTCCTGCGCGTCGATCCGGTGCTGGCCGACGAGGCGTCCGTCGCGATCCTCGCGGACGACCTGGAGACCGCCTATCGGGCGCTGTCCGCCGGGAAGGCGCCCGAACTGCCCGCCGCCGGGTCCTTCGCCGAATGGGCGCGGCGGCAGCACCGGCCCGACCGCCCCACCGAGACCGTGTGGGCCGGATCCGGCGAACGCCGCACGGTCACGGTCGAACTGCCCCCCGACCTCACCGCCGCGCTCGCCGGCGGCCGCGCGGCCGAGGTCCTGCCGGCCGCGCTCGGCCTCGTCCTCACCCGCTGGACGGGCGACGACGGAGCGCCGATCGAGGTGGAGGACGACGGCCGGACCGGGGTCGGCCGCACCGTGGGCCTCTTCGCCCGTCGCCGCCCGGTGGAGTTCCGACTGCCGCCGCGACGCGACCCCGCCTCGGTGCTCGGGGCCGTCCGGGACCTGCTCGGCCCCGACTCCGGCGACGGCCCCGACTCCGGCGACCGCCCCGACCCCGGGGACGGCATCGACGCGGACCCGGCGAGCCCGCCCGAGCCCCGGGCCGGCCTGCGCCTCGTCACCGGCGGCACCCGGCCGGTGCACGGCGCCGCCGCCCGCCCGCGCCCGCTGGAGATCGACGCGGGCGTCCGCTCCGGGCGGCTGCGGGTCCGCTGGACCTATCCGGCCGCCGAGCGGGACGAGGTCGAGGTCACCCGGCTGGCCGTGGAACACCTCGCCGAGGTCGCCGGACTCATCGAACGTCCCGCACCCCGAGCCGCGGCCCGGCGGCGGACCGCCCCGGCCGAGCCGATCCCCGGCCTGCTCGCCACCATGGCGGACGAGCACGTCCCGGGCGTCAGCATCGCCGTCCTCCGAGACGGCGAACCGGCCGGACTGCACGCGCACGGCGTCCTCGCCGCAGGCGGAACCGACCCGGTCACCCCCGACACGCTCTTCCAGGCCGGCTCCATCAGCAAGCACGTGACCGCGCTCGGCGCCCTCACCCTGGTCGAGCAGGGCCGCCTCGACCTCGACGAGGACGTCAACCGCTACCTGACGTCCTGGCAGATCCCCGGCCCCCGGGACGATGCCCCGCCACCGGTGATCACCGTGCGGCACCTGCTGGGCAACACCTCGGGGCTGAGCCTCGCCCCCAACAAGGGCTACCGGCGCGACGAGCCCGTCCCGTCACTGCTGGACCTGCTGTGCGGGCGCCCGCCCGTGGCGACGCGGCCGGTCCGCGCGGCGGGCGCGCCGGGCGCCGTTTACCGCAAGGCCAACGTCAACTGGTCGGTGCTGCAGCAGGTGATGGAGGACGTCACCGGCCTGCCGTTCACCGAGCTGATGGACGACCTCGTGCTCGGCCCGCTCGGGATGGACGCCAGCAGCTACCACCAGCGGTTCCCCGAGACGTCCGGCAGATCGGTGGCGGTGGGCCACGCGCCCGACGGGACGCCGGTCGAGGGCGGCTGGCGGGTCCGGCTGGAGGTGGCGGCGGCCGGTCTGTGGACCACCGCCGAGGACCTGACCAGGGTCGCCCGGGAGATCCGCCGGGCGCACCGGGGCGAGGAGTCCGCCCTGATCGGGGCCGGGACGGCGCGCCAGATGCTGGTGCCGCGTCCGGGCGCCTTCTACGGGCTCGGCTCCATCGTCGACGACACCGGCGCCGACCTGGAGTTCGGCCACGGCGGCGAGCCGATCGGCTACTGGAACATGTCGATCAGCCGCGTCGCCGGCGGCACCGGCTTCGTCGCGCTCACCAACGGCGAGTCCGGCGGCGCCGTCGTCCGGCTGCTGGTGGCCGCGCTCGGCCGCCGCGACGCCGGCTTCGGCCGGGGCCGGCTCGCCGGCGACTGGCGGGCCGGACGCACCGCCACGCCGCCCGGTCCCGGCGACCCGCCCGGTCCCGCGGATCCGGCCTGACCCGCGGATTCGGCCCGACCCGCGACCAGCAGAGGAGACAGGAGCCGTGCGACACCTCATCTCGATCGACGACCTCACCGACGCCGACCTGCGCTCGATCGTCGCGCGCGGGGTCCGGTTCGCCGCCCGCGAGCACGCCCCCGCCCGCACCCTCGCCGACCAGGTCGTGGGGATCTACTTCCGCAAGACCTCCACCCGCACCCGCACCGCGTTCTCCAGCGGCGCGCTCCGCCTCGGTGCGCAGATCATCGCGTTCGGGCCGTCCGACCTGCAGACGAACACCGGCGAGACGGCGACCGACACCGGCCGCGTCTTCGCCCGGATGCTCGACGTGCTGGTCGCCCGGACCGCCGGCGACCCGGCGGAGATGCGGGACTGGGCGCGCGGGCAGGAGCGGATGGCCGTGGTGAACGCGATGAGCGCCGACGAGCACCCCACCCAGGCGCTCGCCGACCTCGTGACGCTGCGCGCCCGCTTCGGCCGCGTTGAGGGGCTGACGGTCCTCTACGTCGGCGAGGGCAACAACACCGCCGCCGCGCTCGCACTGGCGCTCAGCCGGTTCGAGGGCACCCGGCTGGAACTGCGCACTCCGCCCGGCTACGGGCTGGCCCCCGCGATCCTGGACCGCGCCGCCCGGCAGGCCGCGCGCAGCGGCGCGGCGGTCGCCGAACACCACCACATGGACGACCTGCCCGGCGACGCCGACGTCGTCTACACCACCCGGTGGGAGACGACCGGGACGACCAAACCCGACCCGGACTGGCGGGCGCGCTTCGCCCCGTTCCGCGTCACCGCCGCGCTGTGGGACGGCAGCCCCAAGGCCGTCTTCATGCACGACCTGCCCGCGCACCGCGGCGACGAGGTCACCGCCGACGTCCTGGACGGGCCGATGAGCATCGCCTTCGACCAGGCCGAGAACAAGATGCACAGCGCGATGGCGGCGCTCGAATGGTGCCGGTACGGGCCGTTCGGCACCGAGTCCGGCGACGCCCCGCCAGGCCGATGAGACCGCACGGCGGGCCCCCGCCATGAGCCCCGTGCGGCGGCTCCCGGCGACCGCCGGCCCCGCCGGGGAGCCGTCCCCGCCGCCGCTGCGCCGCAACCGCGACTTCCTGCTGCTGTGGAGCGGCGCCGCGGCCTCGCTGCTCGGCACCCGGGTCAGCGCGATCAGCTACCCGCTGCTGGTGGTGTTCCTCACCGGGTCGGGCGCGGCGGCCGGCGTGGTCGGCTTCGCCGCGCTGCTGCCGAACCTCCTCGTGCAGCTGCCCGCCGGGGCGCTCGCGGACCGCTGGGACCGCAAGCGGCTGATGACCGCCTGCAACGGCGGCGCCGCCCTCGCCGTCGGAAGCGTCGCGGTCGCGCTGGCCTTCGGCCGGCTGTGGCTGCCGCACCTGGTCGTCGCGGCGTTCGTCGAATCGTCCCTGACCATCTTCTACAAGCAGGCCGAACGCGGCGCGGTGCGCAACCTCGTCCCGCCGTCCCAGCTGTCGGCGGCGCTCGCGCAGAACGAGGCGCGCGGCCGCGCGGCCGGACTGCTGGGGCAGCCCCTCGGGACCGCGATCTACGGGCTCGCGCACTGGTCGCCGACCACGTTCACCGCCCTCAGCCACGTGTTCGGCATGTGCGGGCTGCTGTTCATCCGCAAGGACCTCCAGCGCCCGGCCCGGACCCGCCCCAAGGGGATCCTCGGGCCGATCCGGCAGGGGATCGCCTGGGTGTGGGGGCAGCGGTTCCTGCGCACCGTGATGGTGGTCATCGCCGGCAGCAACCTGCTGTTCCAGGGCATCAGCCTCGCCCTCGCCTACCTGGTCGAGCACGACGGCGAGCTGAGCAAGGCCGCCTTCGCGGTGATCCTGGCCGCCCGCGGCGCCGGCGGCGTCCTCGGCGCCGCGACCGGGCCGCTGTGGATGCGGTGGCTGACCATGCGGGCCATCGTCATCTGGGGCAACATCGCCTGGGCCGTGCTGATGCCGCTGATCGCGGTGGTGCGGGACCCGATCGCGCTGGGCGCGATCTTCATCGCGATCTCCGTCGTCGCCGGCACGTTCAACGTGGTCGGCGGCGTCTACCTCGTCCGCACCACCCCGGACCGCATGCAGGGCCGCGCGGGCAGCGTCATGGACCTGCTCGGCTCCGGGCTGAGCGCCCTCGGCCCCCTGGTCACCGGGTTCGCGCTCGACGCCTGGGGTGCGCGCGCCACGGTGCTCGGCCTGGGCACCGCCATGATCTGCCTGGCCCTGGCCACCGCGGCCAGCCCCGCCATCCGCTCGGTCCCGCACAAGGTCGGCGAGATCCCCCTCGCCACCGAGGACGCCCCCGGCGGCCGCGAGACCGCGCACTGAGCCGACGACCGAACCGGACGCCGAGACGGACGCGAACGCGGACGCGGTGGTCGGGCGGGAGCCAAGGCGGGGGGAGGCGGGAGCGGAGGGCGGGTCAGCAGGGGGCGGTGAGGGATTCGCCGTCGGTGCCGATGATGCCGTCCAGGGTGCGGCCGGTGGCCTGCTCGCGGGCGAACAGCCGGACCAGCTCGTGGAACCGGTAGCGGAAGTAGCCCGTCTTCGGGCAGGTGCTCACCTGGAGGAGGCGCGCGTCCAGGAGCGACTCAAGGATCTCCTCGCTCTCGGTCTCCGAGAGGGACAGCGCCCGCGCCGCCGTCGGCGCCGTGAAGTCCGGGACGTCGAGCAGGCCCAGCAGCGCGAACGTGTCGCGGGTGCGCGGGTCGAGATCCCGGTAGCCGCTCTCGATCCGGGTGCGGACGTCGAGCGAGCCGTGGCGCAGCTCGTCCAGCCGGGAGCAGGTCCATTCCAGCCGCCGGACCATGACCTCCAGGGGCCAGTGCGGCTTCGCGCACAGCCGCGTGCCGACGACGCGCAGCGCCAGCGGCAGGCCGCCGCACAGGTGCGCGATCCGCCGCGCGGACGCGGGCTCCGCGGCGACCCGCTCCTCGCCCACGATTCTCGTCAGCACGGCCAGCGATGCCTCGTCGCCCAGGCTCTCCAGCCGGACGATGCGGGCGCCGACGCGGGGTCCCACGTCCCGGCGGGCGGTGAAGAGGGTCCGGCAGTCCTGGCCGTTCGGCAGCAGCGAGCAGATCTGCCGCTCGCTCTCCGCGTGGTCGAGGACGACGAGCATCCGGCGGTCGGCGGTCAGGGAACGGTACAACCGGACGCGTTCGCCGAACTCGGCGGGGATCTCCCGGTCGGTCATCCCGAGAGCGCGCAGGAACGACGCGACCACGGTGTCCGGGGAGAGCGGCGTGCCGTCGGCGGCGGCCAGGTCGGCGTACAGCTGCCCGTCCGGGAAGTGGTCCTTGGCGGCGTGCGCGGCGCGCAGCGCCAGCGCGCCCTTGCCGATCCCGGGCATCCCGGAGATCCCGACCACCGCCGGGGCGGCGGCGTCGCGCGCGGTCAGCGCCCCGACGACCCGGGACAGCTCGGCGCACCGGCCGGCGAAGTCGATGACGTTGGGCGGCAGCAGCCGGGGCCGCAGCGCGTGCCGCTCGACCCCCTCGACCGGCTCGGTCCGCGGGACGCGGTCGAGCGCGGGGGCGTTGGCGAGGATGGCCAGGTGCGTCTCGGTCAGCGTCGCGCCCGGGTCGACGCCGAGTTCCTCGGCCAGCAGCCGGCGGCCCGCGTGGAAGACCGCGAGCGCGTCGGCCTGCCGGCTCGCCCGGTACAGCGCGACCATGAGCTGCGCGCGCAGCCGCTCGCGCAGCGGATGCTCGGCGACCAGGCCGGTCAGCTCGGGAATCACCTGGAAATGCTCGCCGAGCGCCAGCTGCGCCTCCACCCGGTCCTCCAGGACGGTCATCCGGGCCTCCTCCAGCCGCGGCAGCTCCGCCTCGGCGAGGAATTCGGTGACATTGGCCAGAGCCGGGCCGCGCCACAGTTCCAGCGCCCGCCGGAAATGCTCGCTGGCGCTGCGGAACTGTCGGTTCCGCAGATCCTGCTGGCCGATTCTCGACAGTCGCTGGAATTTCTCGTGGTCGAGTGCCGCGCGGCCGATGCTCATCATGTAGCCCGGTGGTCTGCGCACGATGCTGACCTCGTCTCCCAGGTATTTGCGCAGCCGGGAAACATAGGTGTAGATCTGCGAACTGGAGGTGGTGGGCGGATCCTCCCCCCACAACAGGCTGCTCAGCCTGTCGTCCGGGAGGATATGGTCGCGGGACAGCAGCAGTGCGGCGAGCACCGTCTTCTGCTTGGCCCCGTCCAAGGAAATGGGCTCGCCTAGCCGGCGAGCCTCGATCGACCCGAGAATAAAGATTTCCATGTGCCTGCGCTTTCCCCGTTGAGCAAGAGACGCTGGAATCTATGTTCAATTTTCCCCGTCGTATCGAATGCGCGCCATCCCGATGCGATCTCGGTTGATCCTTGATCATGCTGCGCCGCGCTGCGGCGAATGTCAACCGAGTGGGCAACTCTGAAAATGATCGAGATCGGTTGTGATTCGGATAGTCCGGGGCGGTCTCGTGCAGCGGATATAGCCCGCGTATAGGAACCTCAACAACAATCCCTTGACCAGGAGGGATACAGCCTGTCAGCACCGGTCGCCGCCCCCCGGCCCCCGCTGGCCGGATACGGCCAGCGGCGCCTCAGCGGCGCAGGTAGGCGAGCACCGCGAGCACCCGGCGGTGGCCGTCCTCCGAGCGGGGCAGGTCCAGCTTGGCGAGGATGTTCCCGATGTGCTTGGCCACCGCCGCCTCGCTCACCGTGAGAGCCCGCGCGATGCCCGCGTTGGTGCGTCCCTCCGCCATCAGCGCCAGCACCTCCCGTTCCCGTCCGGTCAGCGGGGCGAGCGGGTCGCGGCGGCGGCGCAGCAGGTTCGAGACGACCTCCGGGTCGACGACCGTTCCGCCCGCGGCCACCTGCGCCAGCGCGGCGCGGAACTCGCCGATGTCGCCGACCCGGTCCTTCAGCAGGTAGCCGACGCCCCGGCCGCCGACCGAGTCGAACAGCTCGGCCGCGTAGGTGTGCTGGACGTACTGGCTGAGCACCAGCACCGCCAGCCCGGGACGGGCCGACCGCAGCTCCACGGCGGCGCGCAGGCCCTCGTCGGAGAACCCGGGCGGCATCCGCACGTCGGTCAGCACCAGGTCGGGCTCGTGCTCGGTCACCGCAGCGACCAGGCCGTCCGCGTCGCCGACGGCGGCCACCACCTCGTGGCCGAACCTGGCGAGCAGGCCGGCGAGCCCCTCGCGCAGCAGGACGCCGTCCTCGGCGACGACTACCCGGAGCGGTCGATCGGGCCGCACGGCACCTCCAGCCGGACGAGGGTGGGCCCGCCGGGCGGGCTGGACAGGTCGAGGGTGCCGCCGACCACGGAGATCCGGTCGACCAGGCCCGCCAGCCCGGTGCCCCGCACGACCGCCGCGCCGCCGACCCCGTCGTCCCCGACCTCCACCGTCACCCGGTCGCCGCGCCGCGCGGCGGTCACCCAGGCACCGGTCGCGGAGCTGTGCTTGGCCACGTTCGCCAGCGCCTCGCTGACCGCGAAGTACAGCGCGCTCTCCACCGGGTCGGGGAGGCGTTCCGGCAGGTCGAGGTCGGCCTTGACGGGGACGGGGGAGCGGCCGGCCAGCTCGTCGACGGCGGCGGGCAGCCCCCGGTCGGTGAGCAGCTTGGGATGGATGCCGTGGATCAGCTCGCGCAGCTCGCCCAGGGCGAGCCGCGCCTCGGCGTGGGCCTTGGCGACCAGCTCGCCGGTCTCCGGCCCGTCGGTCGTGCGGGCGAGGCCGAGGGTCATGGTCAGCGCGACCAGGCGCTGCTGGGCGCCGTCGTGCAGGTCCCGCTCGATCCGGCGCCGCTCGGCCTCGAAGGCGTCCACCAGCCGCGCCCGCGACCGGGTCAGCTCGTCCACCCGCTCGGTCAGCTCGGGCTCGCGCGGCGCGACCAGCAGCAGCCGGGTGAGCGCGGCGCGCGCGGCCGCGACCACCGCCACCAGGTACGCGCCGACCAGCAGGGAGACGGCCCCGATCGGCAGGACGGCCCACGGCTGCCAGGCGCCGGTGAGCGTCCACGTCTTGAGGAGCCGCACCTCGCCGTCCGCGGCCAGGAACGGGGTGGCCAGCAGCGCCGCCGGGACCGCCAGCCCGGCGACCAGCGCCGCGAGCTCCAGCGGCCACAGCACGGTCGCCGACAGCAGCGCGAACGCCAGGTCGCGCCAGGTGGCCTGCTCGCGGTAGCGGGTCCGCAGCCAGGGCCAGAAGCCGGGGCGCTCGGGATCGCGGTGCGGATCGGCCGCGCGCTCCCGGTCGACCAGCCGCAGCCGGCGCCGCTCCAGCGCCGCGACCGGCAGCCCGCAGAGCCCGAGACCGAGCAGCAGCGGGACGCCCACGACGAAGACCGCCGACACGATCCCCAGGGTCAGCGCCACGCTCAGCAGGACCAGTTCCAGCGCGCCCGCCAGCACCCCGGTGACCAGGTACGCCGCCGCACGCCACGGCCAGCCGGTGACCAGGAACCCCCGGTCGGTCAGCGCCTGCCAGGCCGTGCGTGATCGCATGGCACGACCGTACTCGCCCGGCCCGCCGCGGCCCATGACGGCAGGACCACCTCCGGGGTAGAACCAGTGCTACCCCGAAGACTCGAACCAGCGCCAGTGCGCCCGCCGGTTCCGGACGGTTGGCTGGCGGCATGGACAGTGCGGGGATGGACAGCGCGGGCATGGACGACGAGGCGGTACCGGCGCCCGAGGCCGCGGTGCGGCTGACCGCCGTGACCAGGACCTACGGGTCCGGCGACGGTGCGGTGACGGCACTCGCGGGGGTGACGCTGGAACTGGCGGCCGGCACCTTCACGGCGGTCATGGGGCCGTCCGGCTCGGGCAAGTCGACGCTGCTGCAGTGCGCCGCCGGGCTCGACGAGCCCGACGAGGGGCGGATCGCGGTGGCGGGCACCGACCTGACCGGCCTCGGCGAGACGCGGCTCACGCTGCTGCGCCGCGACCGGATCGGGTTCGTCTTCCAGTCGTTCAACCTGATGCCGTCCCTCACCGCCGAGCAGAACGTGGGGCTCCCGCTGCACCTGGCGGGGCGGCGGCCCAAGAAGGCGGAGATCGCCGCCGTCCTCCAGGACGTGGGCCTCGCCGACCGGGCCGGGCACCGGCCCAGCCAGCTGTCGGGCGGCCAGCAGCAGCGGGTCGCGATCGCGCGGGCGCTGGTGACCCGGCCCGCCGTCCTGTTCGCCGACGAGCCGACCGGGGCCCTGGACAGCTCCACCTCACGCGACGTCCTGACCATGCTGCGCAGCCTGGTCGACCAGCGCGGCCAGACGATCGTCATGGTGACGCACGACCCGGTCGCCGCCTCCTACGCCGACCGCGTGGTGTTCCTGGCCGACGGACGCCTGGTGGGCCAGATGGACCGGCCGACCGCCGAGGCCGTCGCGGCCCAGATGACCCACCTGGAGTCGGCGCCGTGCTGAGGATCGCATTGCTGACCGTCCGCGCCCGCTGGATCGCGTTCGCCGGCTCGTTCATCGCCCTCACCCTGGGTGTCGGCCTGGTGGCCACCATGGGGCTCGCCCTGGCGGCCGCCTTCGGCACCCAGGCGACGCCCGCAGGTGAGGACGGGGCCGTCCGGTACGGGGCGGCGCCCGCCGTCGTCCAGGCCCCCGGCAGCCTGCACGTCCGCATCGGGGACAAGACGAAGAGCCGCGAGCTCAAGGCCCCGCGCGGGCTGGACCCCGCCGTCGCGGCGAGGATCACCGCGCTCGGCGGCGCCGTCGAGGACCGCGTCTTCTACGCCCAGCCGGCGACCGCCGGCGGGCCCCGGGTCACCATCGGCCGGCCCTGGTCGGTCGCCCCGTACGCGCCGTACCGGCTGGTCGCCGGACGAGCCCCCGCCGCGCCCGGCGAAGTGGCCCTGCCCGCGGGCGGGTCCCGTCCGGGCGCGGCGGTCCCCGTCCTCACCGCCCGGGGCCCCGCGACGTACCGGGTGGTGGGGGTGGTCGACCCGGGCGAGGCCGAACCGGCGGTCCTGTTCGCCGACGCCGAGGCCGCCCGGCTCTCCCCGCGCGTCGACGCCGTGATCAGCCGCGCGCCCGCCGCGGAGCTGCGCGCCGCCGCCGGCGGCTCCGCCGAGGTCCGCACGGGCGACCGCGCCCGGACCGCCGGAGCCTCCGGGGCCCGCGACGACACCCTCGACGGCACCAAGATCATGCTGGGCACGGCCGGCGGGATCTGCGGATTCGTCGCCGTCTTCGTCGTCGCGTCCACCTTCGCCCTCGCGGTCGCCCAGCGGCGCCGGGAACTGGCGCTGCTGCGGGCCGTCGGCGCGACGCCCCGCCAGGTGCGGCGGATGCTGTTCGCCGAGGCGTTCGCGGTCGGGACGATCGCCTCGGCGCTCGGCTGCGTCCTCGGGCCGCTGTGCGCACCCGCGCTCGGCGGCTGGCTGGTCGACCGGCGGCTGGCGCCCCCGTCCTACACCGTGCCGGTGGCGGTGTGGCCACTGGCCGCGGCGTTCGCGACCGGCCTCACGGTCTCGCTGCTCGGGGTCTGGGCGGCGTCCCGGCGGGCCGGCCGGATCCGCCCGGCCGAGGCGCTGCGCGACGCGGCCCTGGAGACCCGCCTCATGACGACCGGCCGCTGGGTGCTGGGCATCGGCGCCACCGCCGCGGGCCTGTGGATGACGGCGTCGGTGCTCGGCGACCCCGGCACCGCCACCGGCCGCAAGCAGTACATCCCGGTCACGATGCTGCTGATCACCGGTGTCGCGATGCTCGCCCCGGTCGTCGTCCCGCCGCTGGCCCGGCTGGTCGCCTGGCCGCTCGGCCGGCTGCCGGGCGCCGGGGCGATGGTCGTCCGGGAGAACGCCCTGACCGCCGCCCGCCGCACCGCCGCGACCGCCGCGCCGGTGCTCGTCACCGTCGGCCTGGCGCTCTCCCTGCTCGGCGCCACCGCCAGCATCGACGGCGCCCGGCACGCCGAACTGCGGGCCCAGCACCACGCGGACTTCATCGTGACGCCCGCCGGGACGCCCGGACTCAACCGGGCCGTGGTCGACCGGGTCGCGGCCGTCCCCGGCGTGGACACCGTCGTCCGGACGCCGACCACCCTGTACGCCCTGGAGGACGGCGACGCCCTGGTGAAGTACCCGGCGCAGGCGGTGACACCGCAGGCGCTCGCCCGCGTCGCCGACCTGCCCGTCGTGGCGGGCGACCCGGCCCGCCTCACCGACGGCACGATCATCGTCTCGCGGGAATGGAACCGGGAACCCGGCGACCGGATCGACGTGTGGCTCGCCGACGGGACGAAGACGTCCCTGGTGGTCGCCGCGGTGCTCAAGACCGGCACCGGCGACGGCAGCGTGTTCGTCACCCCGCGCAACGCCGGCCCCGGCATGCCGGAGTCGATCGATGTGAAGCTGCGCCCCGGCACCGGCCGCGGCGCCGCGCTCGCCGCCCTGCGCGCCGCCACCGACCGGCTCGGGGCGCGGCCCGTCCCCGCCCGGGACTGGATCGGCGCGGCCACGTCCGAGAGCGGGCGGCAGAGCCGGCTCGGCATGTTCGTCGTCCTCGGCGTCGCGCTGCTCTACTGCGCCATCGCGATCGCGAACACGCTGGTGATGGCGACCGCCGACCGGGTCCGCGACCAGGCCGTGCTGCGCCTGTCCGGGGCGACCCGCGGGCAGGTGCTGCGCGTGGTCGCCGCCGAGTCCCTGCTGGTCGTCGGCATCGGCGCGGTGCTCGCCGTGCTGGTGTCGGCGCTGAGCATGGGCGGGGTGGTGGCCGGGCTGCTCGGCCTGTCCGGACGGCTCACGGTCGTGGTGCCGTGGTCACCGGTCGGCGGGGTGGTCGCCGCGTGCGCGGTCATCGCGCTGCTGGCCTCGGTGCTGCCCGCGCGGGCGGCGATGCGGGCGCGCGCCGTCGAGGCGCTCGGCACCCGCGAATGAGCTTCGCGGCCGGCGCGACGGCCGGCGCGACGGCCGGCGCGACGGCCGGTGCGACGGCCGGCGCGCCCGGCGTGCGGAAGCAAGCCGGCGTACAGAAACTGTATAGACCGCCGCCCCAGGGTGAGGGCATGGACGACGAGCACGGCTGGACGCCACTGGACATTCGGCCCGGCGACGCCGGGGCACCGGCGGACGTCGACGGACTCCTGGCATACCTCGCCGACGGGGACCTGGTCGGCGACCTGCTGGTCAAGGAGAAGGCCCTGGTCTTCCGCGGTTTCGGCGTCCCCCGCGACCGGCTCGAAGCGGTCATGGACGCCGTCCTGCCCGACCGGCTGGCCTACGTGCACGGGAACTCGCCGCGGACCAAGGTCGGGGACAACGTCTACACCTCCACCGAGTACCCCGCCGAGATGACGATCTCCATGCACAACGAGTTGTCGTACTCCTCGCGGTGGCCGTCGCGGCTGATGTTCTACTGCGAGGTCGCCGCCGACAGCGGCGGGGCCACCCCGGTCGTCGACGGCGCGCGGTGGCTGGACGTCCTCGACGACGAGGTGCGGGCCGCCTTCGCCGGCGGAGTCCGCTACACCCAGAACCTGCACGACGGCTACGGGCTCGGCAAGAGCTGGCAGGACACCTTCGAGACCGGTGACCGCGACCGCGTCGAGGCGTACCTCGCGGACATGGACGCCGCCTGGGAATGGCGTCCCGACGGCGGGCTGCGGGTGAGCCAGATCCGTCCGGCCACCGTCCGGCACCCGGTGACCGGGGAGGAGGTCTGGTTCAACCAGTCCGACCAGTGGCACCCGGCCGCCCTCGGCGACGAGACCGCGGCGGCGCTGGCCGCCGTCGTGCCGGCGGAGGACCTGCCGCAGTCGGTCGCCTACGCCGACGGCCGCCCCATCCCCGCCGACCACGTCGTCCAGGTCCGCGACCGCGGGCTGGCGGAGGCGGTCGACGTCGACTGGGCCCCCGGCGACGTCCTGCTCATCGACAACGTGCTGGTCGGGCACGGCCGCCGCCCGTTCACCGGCTCCCGGCGCGTCCTGGTCGCGATGACCGGCTGACCGGGCGGCGCAGGTGAACGAGTGGCGCAACCGAACGAGCGGCGGAGGGAACATGACGAGTGCGGCGCAGGCGGGCCGCGTGCTGCCCCGCGTGATCGAGTGCGGCGACCCCGGCCCGGACCTGTTCGGCCTGCTGGAGCGGGACCGCGCGGAGATCCGGCGCCGGCTCGCGGCCGACGGGGCGGTGCTGCTGCGCGGCTTCGCGGTCGGCGGCGTCGACGGGTTCGACCGGGTCGTCCGGACCCTGTCGGGCGCACCGCCGCTGGCCTACGCGGAGCGGTCGTCCCCGCGCAGCACGATCAAGGGCCGGGTCTACACCTCGACCGACTACCCGGCGGACGAGGAGATCTTCCTGCACAACGAGAACTCCTACCAGTCGGCCTGGCCGCTGACGCTGTACTTCTACTGCGTCGAGCCGCCCACCGGGCAGGGCGCGACGCCGCTGGCCGACATCCGCGGCGTGTACCGCCGCATCGACCCGTCCGTGCGCGAGGAGTTCGAGCGGCGCCGCTGGATGGTCGTCCGCAACTTCCACGATGACTTCGGCGCGTCCTGGCGCGACGCGTTCGGCACCGGCGACCGGGACGCCGTGGCCGCCTACTGCCGGGACCGCGGCATCGACGTCGAATGGCGCGGCGCGGACGGCCTGCGCACCCGCGCCGTCCGCGACGCCGTGCACGTCCACCCGGTGTCCGGCGAACGGGTCTGGTTCAACCACGCCACGTTCTTCCACATCACCACCCGCGACGCCGACGTCGCCGAGGGCCTCCTCGAAGTCTTCGGCGAGGACGGATTGCCCTCCAACACCTACTACGGCGACGGCGGCCGCATCCCCGACGAGGTCGTGGCGCACCTGCGCGACTGCTATCGGGCGGCGTCCGTCCGGTACGACTGGCGGCGGGACGACGTGCTGGTGGTCGACAACATGCTGGCGGCGCACGGCCGCGAGCCCTTCACCGGCCCCCGCAAGATCGCCGTCGCGATGGCGGAGCCCTCCGCGTGAGGGTCGCCGTGGTCGGCGCGCGCGGCACGATCGCCGGGGTCGCCGAGAGCAGGGTGAGCTTCCAGCGGTACGAGTCGGGGCGGCTGCCCGTCGCCGAGATGGTCGGCGCGCTCCACCCGGAACTGGACGACGTCGCCGAGGTCACGGCGGCCGACTTCGCGGGCGACCACCGCACCGCCTCCGGCCTGTGCGCCCTCACCCGCACGGTGGAGCGGGAACTGGCCGCGTCCGACGCGGTCGTGGTGACGACCGGCACGAACGAGCTGGGGGAGCTGGCGTACTGGCTCGACCTGACGCTGGAACGCACCAGACCGGTGGTGGTCACCGGCGCTCTGCGCCCCTGGACCGTCATCGGCTCGGACGGCCCGGCGAACCTCTACAACGCGATCGTCCTGGCGGCGAGCGGCCGCACCCGCCGCTTCGGCGCGGTCGTCATGCTGAACGACGAGATCCTGGCGGCCCGGGACGCCGTCAAGAGCGACAGCCAGCGCATCCACGCCTTCCAGTCGCCCGGACTCGGCCGGCTCGGCACGATCGACGGCACCCGGATCAGGCTCCGGCGCGTCACCGCCCGGCCGGGCACGTCCGCGCCGTTCGACCTGACCGGCGTCCGGATCCCCAAGGTGGAGATTGTGCCCGGCTACCTCGACGCCGGCCCCGAGGCCCTCGTCGCCGTCGCCGAGGCGGGAGCCGCCGGGATCGTCCTGACCGGCCCGCTGTCCGCCGCGCAGAAGCGGGCCGCGCGGACCCTGGCCGGCAGGGGCCTCACCTTCGTGGCCGCACCCCACACCCAGTCCGGGGCGGCCTACCCCCGTGACGAAGCGGCGATAGGGAGCGACCTCCACCCGCCCAAGGCGCGAATCCTCCTGATGCTCGCGCTGACGCGGGCGCAGAACCCGGGCGAAGTGCGGGACATCTTCACCTGCGAATCCCGCTGGGCCGAGTCTCCGTAGCCGCTCACGCGAAGGTCACCTCCGCCGTGGCGTGCCGTCCCTCCCGGTGGGTGGCGACGCGCAGGTCGGCCTGAGAGCCGGACGGAGTGCCGCAGATCGCGAGGTGCTCGCCCGCGAACACCGGCCGCCGGAGCCGGTAGGACAGGGACCGCACCCGGGACTGCGGGGCCTGGCGGCGAGGCAGTTCGAGCATGAGCAACGCGAGCAGCGGCCCGTGGACGAGGAGTCCGGGGTATCCCTCCTCCTCCCGGGCGTAAGGGGCGTCGTAGTGGATCCGGTGGGCGTTGGCCGTGAGAGCGCTGAACCGGAACAGCAGAACCGGGTCCGTCTGCACCGCGAGCCGCCACGGATCGGCAGCCTGCGGAACGGCGCCGTGGTCAAGGGACGACGGATGCCGCCCGGCAGTACGTCCCGACCGGTAGACGATGTCCTGCTCCTCGACGACGCAGACGCGTCCACGCTGCCGGAACTCGTGCCGCTCGGTGACGAAGAGCATCCCGCGCTCCTCCTTCACGCTGACGGCCCCGAGGCTGCTGACACGTTCGGCGTCCTCCCCGAGCCGGAGCGGACTGACGATCTCGCACCGCCCACCGGCCCACATGCGCTGCCGGTCGGGGAGGGGCGGCATGAAACGCCCCTCCCGCGGATGCCCGTCCGCACCGAGGGCCTGCCGTGGCGGCCAGGCGAGGAAGTAGAGCCAGTGCCACAGCGGCGGAAGCAGACCGTCCGCCGCGGCCGCGTCCGGCAGGTCGAGCACCGCCGAAAGCGCCGCGGCAGGGCCGGCCTGCAGGGAGTCGAGAACCGTGACGGGCTCGGGAGCCCAGGAGTCGACGTACGAACTGAGCGAGTGCGGCGAAGAAGTCATGTTCCGTCCTTGGAGTCCGATGCGATCCCATCATGGGAGGTCACCCGTGATGGAATTGCCCCGGCCCGAACACGACATCGCGGGGGATCCGGTCGCATGGAGACGCAGAAGAAGAGAGACGCAAGCCGCCTGTACGGCGTGATGCTCCTACTGGCGGCGGTGGTCCTGCTCGTCGACCAGCTCAGCAAGCTGTGGGCGGTGTCCGCGCTCTCCGACAGCGAGCGCATCGCCGTGGTCCCACCACTGATCCACTTTCGCCTGCTGTACAACCCCGGTGCCGCGTTCTCCATAGGCACCGGAGCGACGTGGGTGTTCACCCTGACGGCGGCAGCGGCGGTGGCGGGCATCCTCTACACCGCACGCCGGCTGAACTCCGCATCCTGGGCGCTCGCGCTGGGCGCACTGCTCGGCGGTGCGGTTTCCCACCTGGGCGACCGCCTCTTCCGCGAGCCCGGCCCCGCCCGCGGCCACGTCGTGGACTTCATCGACTACGGCCCGTTCGTGGGCAACGTCGCCGACATCGCCCTCGTCTGCGGCTGCGCCGCCCTGGTACTCCTCAACCTGCGCGGCATCCACCTCGCCAAGACACCGAGCGAAGAATCCGCTTAGCGGCCCACTCGCCCCGATGATTTTTCCGCACCCCGCCGGTCTGTACGCCGAGTACCGACTTGAAGGAGCTGACGCCATGCGGAAACTGACCTACGCCATGAACGTGAGCCTGGACGGCTACATCGCCGCGCCCGGCGACGACCTCGGCTGGAGCGTACCGAGCGACGAGCTGTTCCAGTGGTGGTCCGACCGGGTGGGGTCGACCGCCCTGTCGCTGTACGGACGCAGACTGTGGGAGACGATGAGCTCCCACTGGCCGACCGCCGACCAGCAGCCCGGCGCCACACCGGCGGAGATCGAGTTCGCCCGCCGCTGGCGGGACATGCCGAAGGTGGTGTTCTCCTCGACGACCGGCAAGGTCGACTGGAACACCCGCCTGGTCACCGGCGACGCGGTCACCGAGATCACCCGGCTCAAGGCCGGAGACGGCGGCCCCATCGACATCAGCGGCGCCACACTCGCCGCGACGGCGATGCGGGCCGGCCTGATCGACGAGTACATCCTGGTCACCGCACCGGTCCTGGTGGGCGGCGGCACGCCGTTCTTCACGGCCCTGGACAACTGGGTGAACCTGACCTTGACGGAGACCCGAACGTTCCCCGAAGGCATACTCCTGACCAGATACGAAACCAAACGCTGAGCCCCTGCCCCCAACTCCACCCGCGCTCCGAAAACCGCGTACCTGATCAACACAGAAGCCCCTCTGACCCCGGAGGGGTTGACCCATTGGACGGCTACGCCGCCGAACCCCAGAACCATCCTGAAAACGAGACCGGTACCAACCGGTCCGGTCTCTTTTCGGCCGTCGCCGACCGGCGGCCTCATCGTGATCGCCGCGGCCAAGGGGCGCGTCTCGCCCGTAGCGGGCCTCACCGCGGTGACCTCCGTATTGGTCAAGAACACGCGCGGGATGCCCGGCCCGGCTGTGATGCGGCGGGCGCTGGAAGAATCCCGGCTGATCACGAAAGCATTGGACGCCTGCGCAACGAACCTGAACGGCGAGCCCTCCAAACCGGAGTACTACCGGCGTCGCCGGCGCGGCTTCTACGGTGCGCTCAAATACGCCGTCCGCGAGAAACAGCTTTCGACGAGTACGGCACCGGGCCGGACGGCCGACTGTTCCGCACTTACAAGGATGGCGTGTATCAACCCTCGGCGCTGTGGCGGGTCCTGGACGCGGCGCTACGCCGCTGACTGGGCCCCCGCATACGCAACAAACCCCGGTGCCTGGCTAAGTGCCTGGTCAACCGGGGTTGTTCGAGATCATTTGAGGTGCCCCCTGCAGGATTCGAACCTGCGCACACGGCTCCGGAGGCCGTTGCTCTATCCCCTGAGCTAAGGGGGCCCTGCGCCCTTGGAAGGGTGCGGTAGAAGGTTAGCAGGGTTGGCGGGGTGACGCGCACCTGGCTTTTCGTCGTGCGTGCGGGGGGTGGAGTGGGCTAACTTCGAGCCGTGACCGAGCCACTGGGACGCGTGCTGGTCGTCGATGATGACGAGGTGATCCGCCAGCTCATCGCCGTGAACCTGCAACTGGAGGGGTTCGAGGTGGAGACCGCGGTGGACGGTCAGGACTGCCTCGAGAAGGTGGGCGAGGCCCGGCCGGACGTCATCACGCTGGACGTGATGATGCCGCGGCTGGACGGGTGGGTCACCGCGGTGCGGCTGCGGGAGGATCCGGGGACCGCGCACATCCGAGTGGTGATGATCACCGCGCGGGCGCAGGAGCATGATGTGCGGCGGGGGCACGAGATCGGTGTCGACGCCTACGTGACCAAGCCGTTCGACCCGAACCAGCTGATCCAGACGGTGCGGAAACTCGCTGCGGTGTCCAGATAGTGGTCAGATAGTCTCACCAGGGTGACTCCAGTCGGCGATGCGCTCGTGCGCGCGGTGCGAAACGCCGTGGCCGAGGGCGAGATCGATGTCGCGGTGCCGGAGAGCGTGGTCGTCTTCGGGCGCGGGCGGGGAGTCTTCGAGAGTCCGGTGGCGTTGCGGCTCGGGATCGAGCCCGAGGTGATCGCGCGGCGGGTCGGGGGCGTTGTCGCGGGTGTCGGGTTCGTCCGGGTCGTGCTCGGGGTCGGGGACGTGGTGGACGGAATTCTGCGTGATCCTCGTTACGGGATCGCGCGGGTGCCGGAGAAGACGTGGGACGAGTGGCCCCGGACGTTCGGCAATCCCGGGTTCTCGGTGCGTTATGCCTATGCGCGGGCCTGCTGGGCGGGGCGGTGGGCGCGTGAGCTCGGGGTCGGGGACGCACCACTCAGGGCCGGCGGGCTGGAGTCCGAGCTCGTGTGGGCCATGGGGGACGTGCCGGCGCGGGCCGAGCAGGCGGAGCGGGAACGGGATGCCAGGCCGCTGATGTTGTGTTTGGAGAAGGTGGCCGGGGCGTACCACGACGTCCACGAGCGCTGTCCCGTCGTCCCGAAGGGCGATGCGGAGCCCGTTCCGGGGCGGGCGGGGCTGGCGCGGGCGGTGCGGGTCGTCCTCGGCAACGGGCTGAACATGATCGGTGAAACCCCTAGAGAGCGGATATGAGTCGAGTACACCCTGCTGGGCCGCGGCATGCCGATGTGCTGCCGGAGGACCACCCCGCCGGGCCGGCGGAGGATCTGAACGCCCTGGAGCCCGCGGTGTGGCCGCGCGGCGCCCGGCGGGAGGACGGAGTCCTGACCGTCGGCGGCGTCGATGTGCGGGATCTGGCCAAGGAGTACGGGACGCCTCTGTACGTCTATGACGAGGAGGACGTCCGGAGCCGGGCCAGGGAGTACGCGGCGGCGTTCCATGACGGGAACGTCCACTACGCGGGCAAGGCGTTCCTGTGTACGGCCGTCGCCAAGTGGCTCAAGGAGGAAGGGCTCGGGCTCGACGTGTGCAGCGGGGGTGAGCTCGCTGTTGCCCTGGCGGCCGACTTCCCTACCGAGCGCATCACCCTGCACGGGAGCAACAAGGCCCCCTGGGAGATCGAGAAGGCCCTTGAGGTCGGGGTCGGACGGATCGTGCTCGATTCGTTCGAGGAGATCGCGCGGGTGGCCTACATCGCCCAGGAGAGGGGCGTCCGGGCCAAGGTGATGGTGCGCGTCACCACGGGTGTGGAGGCGCACACCCACGAGTTCATCGCGACCGCGCACGATGACCAGAAGTTCGGGTTCTCGCGCAGTTCCGGGGCCGCGCTGGAGGCGGTGCGCCGGGTCCTGGAGCTGAAGCAGCTGGAGCTGGTCGGGCTGCACAGCCATATCGGGTCGCAGATCTTCGAGGTGGACGGGTTCGAGGTCGCTGCGCACCGGCTGGCGGAGCTGCTGGTGGCGATCCGGGACGAGCACGGCGTCGAGCTTCCCGAGCTGGACCTCGGCGGCGGCTACGGGATCGCCTACGTGCCGGGCGAGGAGCCGCACGACCCCAAGTCCATCGCGGACGGGCTCAGGGACATCGTCGCCCGCGAGTGCAGGGCGTACGACCTGGCGATGCCGCGGCTGACCGTGGAGCCGGGACGGGCGATCATCGGGCCGGGCGGCGTCACGCTGTACGAGGTCGGCACGGTCAAGGACGTCGAGGGCCTGCGCACCTACGTCTCGGTGGACGGCGGCATGAGCGACAACCTGCGCACGGCGCTGTACGGCGCCGAGTACACCGGCGCGCTGGCGAGCAGGTCGTCCGATGCTCCGCCCATGCTCAGTAGGCTTGTCGGCAAGCACTGCGAAAGCGGCGACATTGTGGTGCGGGACCTGTGGTTCCCCGAAGATCTTGCGGCGGGGGACCTGGTGGCGGTGGCGGCGACCGGTGCGTACTGTCGGTCGATGGCCAGCAACTACAACTTCGTCCCGAAGCCGGCCGTGGTGGCGGTGAGGAACGGCAGGTCGCGCGTGATCGTCCGGCGGGAGAGCGCGGCGGATCTGCTGCGGCTCGATGCGGAGGTCGAAGCGTGAAACCCGCACTGCGCGTGGCGCTGCTCGGATGCGGCGTGGTCGGCACGGAGGTCGTCCGGCTGCTGATCGGGCAGGCCGATGATCTGGCCGCGCGCGTCGGGGCCCCGCTGGAGCTGGCCGGGATCGCGGTCCGCAGGCCGGACCGGGTGCGCGCGGGGGTCCCCGAGGAGCTGCTGACGACGGACGCGCAGGCCCTGGTGACCAGGGACGACGTCGACATCGTCATCGAGGTCATCGGCGGTATCGAGCCGGCCCGGACGCTGATGCTGGAGGCGATGAAGTCCGGCAAGTCGGTCATCACGGCGAACAAGGCGCTGCTGGCCGAGGACGGCGCGACGCTGTTCGCGGCGGCCCGGGAGTACGGCGCCGACCTGTACTACGAGGCGTCCGTCGCGGGCGCGATCCCGCTGCTGCGGCCCCTGCGCGACTCGCTGGTCGGCGACCACGTGCACCGGGTCCTCGGCATCGTGAACGGCACCACGAACTACATCCTCGACCAGATGGACACCTACGGCGCCGGTTTCAACGACGCGCTGGAGGAGGCGCAGGCGCTCGGCTACGCGGAGGCCGACCCGACGGCCGACGTGGAGGGGTTCGACGCGGCGGCCAAGGCGGCGATCCTGGCGCAGCTCGCCTTCCACACGCCTGTCACGGCCGCGGACGTCCATCGTGAGGGCATCACCGAGGTGAGCCCCGCCGATGTGGCGGGCGCCAAGGGAATGGACTGCGTCGTCAAGCTCCTGGCCATCTGCGAGCGCATTCCCTCCAAGGACGGACGGAACGGCCGCGGCGTGTCCGTCCGCGTGTATCCGGCGATGATTCCCAGGTCGCACCCACTGGCGAGCGTCCGCGAGGCGTACAACGCGGTGTTCGTGGAGGCCGAGTCCGCCGGGTCGCTGATGTTCTACGGCGCGGGTGCCGGTGGTGCTCCGACGGCGTCGGCGATCCTCGGCGACCTGGTCGCGGTGGCCCGGAACGTGGCCGGCGGTACGCCGGGCCCTGTCGAGGTCACGTACGCGAAGCTCCCCGTCCTGCCGATGGGCGAGACGGTCACGCGCTACTACATCCAGGTGGACGTGACGGACGAGGCCGGTGTCCTCGCCACGGTCGCGGAGGAGTTCGCTAGGCACGGCGTGTCCATCCAGGCCGTCCGGCAGGTCGGGCTGGGCGAGGAGGCGCAACTCGTCGTCGTCACGCACCGGGCACCGGACGCGGCGCTCACCGCGACGGTCGAGGGCCTGCGCGGGCTGGAGATCGTCCGGGCGGTGACGAGCGTGATGCGTGTCGAGGGCGAGGAGTAAGCCGCACCCGAGCCCCCCGCCGCAAGGCCCACCGAGGATCGGGACGACAAATGCCGCCCCGGTAGACTCCGGGCAACATCCCAGGTCATTCCAGGAGACCGACGTGAACCCGAACGCCCGCGCGTGGCGTGGCCTCATCGAGGAGTACCGCGACCGGCTTCCGGTGACGGACAAGACACCAGTCGTCACGCTGCTCGAGGGCGGTACCCCGCTGGTGCCCGCCCACCGCGTTTCCCAGCTGACCGGCTGCGAGGTGTCCCTCAAGGTCGAGGGCGCCAACCCGACCGGTTCGTTCAAGGACCGCGGCATGACGATGGCGATCAGCAAGGCCGCCGAGGACGGCGCGAAGGCGGTGATCTGCGCGTCCACCGGCAACACCTCCGCGTCCGCCGCCGCCTACGCGGTGCGGGCCGGGATGACCTGCGCGGTCCTCGTCCCGCAGGGCAAGATCGCGATGGGCAAGCTGGCGCAGGCGCTGGTGCACGGCGCGCGGCTGCTCCAGGTGGACGGCAACTTCGACGACTGCCTGGAACTGGCCCGCAAGCTGTCGGTCGACTACCCGGTGGCGCTGGTCAACTCCGTCAACAAGTACCGGCTGCAGGGGCAGAAGACGGCGGCGTTCGAGATCGTGGACGCGCTCGGCGACGCCCCCGACATCCACTGCCTGCCCGTCGGGAACGCCGGCAACATCTCCGCGTACTGGATGGGCTACAAGGAGTACGCCGCCGACAAGGAGGCGTCGAAGACCCCGCGCATGCTGGGCTTCCAGGCCAGTGGCGCGGCGCCGTTCGTGAAGGGCGAGCCCGTCCTGAAGCCGCAGACGATCGCGACCGCGATCCGCATCGGCAACCCCGCGTCCTGGGACCTGGCCGTCGCGGCGCGGGACGAGTCGGGCGGCGCGATCGACTCCGTCACCGACCGGCAGATCCTCGCCGCCTACCGCCTCCTCGCCCGCGAGGAGGGCGTCTTCGTCGAGCCCGCCTCCGCGGCGAGCGTCGCCGGCCTCCTGCAGGCGAGCGAGCAGGGCGCCGTCCCGCGCGGCTCGCGGATCGTCTGCACGGTGACCGGCAACGGCCTCAAGGACCCCGACTGGGCCATCTCCGGCGCGCCCGCGCCGACCACCATCAAGGTGGACGCGCACTCCGCGGCCTCCGAACTCGGCCTGACCTGAGCGTGGCGCCCACGAGAACCGCCTGGACCGAAGGCCCGGTGCTGGTGCGGACCCCCGCGACCAGCGCCAACCTGGGCCCCGGCTTCGACTCCCTCGGCCTCGCGCTGACCCTGTACGACGACGTCGAGGTCGAGCTGACCGGCGACGCGGCGCCCGCTGGGGACGCGGTGTCCGCCGGGGACGCGGTGTCCGTCGGCGACGCGGTGTCCATCGAGGTGGACGGCGAGGGCGCCGAGGTCGCCGACCGGGGCGAGCGGCACCTCATCGTCAAGGTGCTGCGCCGGACCTTCGACGTCCTCGATGACCTGGCCGGATCCGGCCCCTCCCGGCCGCCGGGGATCCGGCTGCGCTGCCGCAACCGGATCCCGCACAGCCGCGGCCTCGGCTCGTCGTCGGCGGCGATCGTCGCCGGCATCGTCGCGGCCCGCGCGCTGCACCCCGCCGGGAAGCTGCTCGGCGACGACGCCGCGCTGCGCCTGGCCACCGAGATCGAGGGGCATCCCGACAACGTCGCGCCGTGCCTGGCCGGCGGGCTGACCGTCGCCTGGACGGCACCGGGCGGCGCGCGGCTCGTCCGGCTGGAATCGCAGGTCACGCAGGTCGTCGCGGTGGTCCCCGAGCAGCGGCTGGCGACCGAGCGGGCGCGCAGCCTGCTGCCCGCGACCGTCCCGCACGGCGAGGCCGCCGCCAACGCCGGGCGCGCCGCGCTGCTCATCGCGGCGCTCACCGGGGGCCTGCCCGCGGACGTCCTGCTGGACGCGACCGAGGACCGGCTCCACCAGGACTACCGCGCGCCCGCCATGCCCGAGTCCGCGGCGCTGGTCAAGAGGCTGCGGGCGGCGGGCGTGCCGGCCGTGATTTCCGGGGCCGGCCCGACTGTCCTGGCCTTCACAAACGCATCACGAGTTGATTCAGTAGTCCCCGAAGTGGGTAAAGGGTGGCACATACACCCGTTGGACGTCGCGACCCGCGGCGCACGCGTCATGACCGGAGAACCCGAGGTCCGGGCTTGATCGCGGCACCGTGGGCCGGGTCCGCGCGGTGCACCGACCGGTGCCGGTTCCGGCCCGGTCGCGCCAGGTAAAATGCGAAGACATCGACCTCTGGGGAATAGCAGTGTGCCCTGGTGATGTTAGGCTGAATGCCGCACCAGATGCCCCGTTCGGGGCAGCGTGCTCGTCAGCCGCGCGTCGCCTGTCCGACCCTCCGGTCGTGTCGGTCCCGCGTACTAGGCTCCCCGACACCGTGACATCCCGTTGTCAGGCATACCAGCGCAACAACTTCGGACGTGGCGGTACCGGGGACACGCACGAGCGGAACGTCCCGTCCACCATCTGGCTGTGCCCAGAACACGCAGATCCCGGTTCCATCGTGATCAGCGGAGCCCGTCCCGGCGCCCCCGCCGGGCCGCACCACCGGGTCGACTGGCCGAACGCCGGCCAACGCCCGCTCCCTGGGAAGGACCCTTAGTGAGCGAATCCAGCGAACTCCTTACGGACGCACCCAGCACGGGACCCGCCGACGCCGCGCAGGCCGGCGCGGAGCCCGCGACCCCCCGGCGCCGCCGGTCGGGCACCGGCCTGTCGGCCATGGTGCTGCCCGAGCTCAAGGCGCTCGCGTCCAGCCTCGGCATCACCGGCGTGACCGGGATGCGCAAGAGCCAGCTCATCGCCGCCATCCAGGAGAAGCAGGGCGGCGGCAAGGAGCAGGGCTCGGCGGGGGGCGAGCAGGGAGCCGCTGCCCCGGCCAAGACCGAGCGTCCCCGGCGGACCCGCACCGCGGCCGCCAAGCGCGAGGCCGCCGACGACCAGGTCACCATCGCCGACGCCGCGCCCGCCGCCGAGCAGGCCCCGAAGCAGGCCGAGGGCCCGGCCGACAAGCAGGCCGACAAGCCGGCCGAGAGCACGGACGCGGGCGCCGAGAAGGCGGAGCGGACCGACCGGCCGGAGCGGGCCGAGCGGGCGGACCGGCAGGGCGGCCGTCAGCGCGGCGACAGGCAGGACCGGGGGGCCGGCGAGGGACGCGGCGAGCGGCACGGCCGCGACCAGGGCCGGGAGCAGGGCCGCGACCAGAACGCCGAGGACGGCGAGTCCCACGGCGGCCGCGACAACGGCCGCGACAACGGCCGCGACAACGGCCGCGACCAGGGCCGCGACCAGGGCCGCGAGGGCCGTGAGGGCGGCGGACGCCAGCGGCAGCGCGGTGGCCGCGAGCGCGGCGAGGGCCGCGACCGGGGCGACCGCAACGACCGGAACGACCGCGGCGACCGCGGTGACAGGAACGACCGGGGCGACCGGAACGACCGCGGTGACCGGGGCGACCGGCAGCGCGGCCAGAGCCAGGGCGGCGGCGGCCAGCACGACGATGACGACGGCAGCGGCCGGGGCCGGCGCGGGCGCCGGTTCCGCGAGCGCAACCGCGGCCGCGGCCGCGAGCGCTTCGAGGAGCCGGTGGTCACCGAGGACGACGTCCTCATCCCGGTCGCGGGCATCCTCGACATCCTCGACAACTACGCGTTCGTCCGGACGACCGGCTACCTGCCCGGCCCGAACGACGTGTACGTGTCGCTGGCGCAGGTCCGCAAGAACGGCCTCCGCAAGGGCGACGTCATCACCGGCGCCGTCCGGCAGGCGCGCGAGGGCGAGCGGCGCGAGAAGTTCAACGCGCTGGTCCGCCTCGACACCGTCAACGGGATGGAGCCTGAGCAGGCCAAGAACCGCGTCGACTTCAGCAAGCTGACCCCGCTGTACCCGCAGGAGCGGCTGCGGCTGGAGTCCGACCCGGGCGTCCTGACCACGCGGATCATCGACCTGGTGTCGCCGATCGGCAAGGGCCAGCGCGGCCTGATCGTGTCGCCGCCGAAGGCCGGCAAGACCATGGTGCTCCAGGCGATCGCGAACGCGATCACCAAGAACAACCCGGAGTGCCACCTGATGGTCGTCCTGGTGGACGAGCGTCCGGAAGAGGTCACCGACATGCAGCGGACGGTGAAGGGCGAGGTCATCCACTCGACCTTCGACCGTCCCGCCGAGGACCACACCACGGTCGCCGAGCTGGCGATCGAGCGGGCCAAGCGGCTCGTCGAGCTGGGCCACGACGTCGTCGTGCTGCTCGACTCGATCACCCGCCTGGGCCGGGCCTACAACCTGGCGGCGCCGGCGTCCGGCCGGATCCTGTCCGGTGGTGTCGACTCGACCGCGCTGTACCCGCCGAAGCGGTTCTTCGGCGCGGCGCGCAACATCGAGAACGGCGGCTCGCTGACGATCCTCGCCACCGCGCTGGTGGAGACCGGGTCCCGCATGGACGAGGTCATCTTCGAGGAGTTCAAGGGCACCGGCAACATGGAGCTGAAGCTCAACCGGAGCCTCGCCGACAAGCGGATCTTCCCGGCGGTGGACGTCGACCAGTCGTCCACCCGCAAGGAGGAGATCCTCATGGCTCCGGAGGAGCTGCGGGTCGTCTGGCAGCTGCGCCGGGTGCTGCACGCGCTCGACACGCAGCAGGCGCTGGAACTCCTCATCGAGAAGATGAAGGAGACCAAGTCCAACGCCGAGTTCCTCCTCCAGGTGCAGAAGACCACGGTCTCCGACGACCGCTGAGAGCACTGAAGCACCGAGGCACGCGAGAAGCCCCCGCCCGGGCCACCGGACGGGGGCTTCTCGCGTCCATGGTGGGGTTAGCCCCACCCCGGATTCGGCGGTGCGCGTCATGGTCGGTCCGCCCTCGCCCCGGCAGTCTGGGGATCGTAGGTCGGGAACGGGGCACGGAGGACGATGTGGGCGAGCTGAGCAGAGAGTCCGGCGGCGGCGCCGTGGGATGGGCCGCGGCGCGATGGGCCGCGGCGACGCGCGGCGGCGGGGACGCCCCGTCCGTCCTGAACGGGTCCTGGCACCCGGTGGCGATGGCGCGGTCGTCGGTGACCTGGCGGTCCGCGCTCTACCTGGGCGTCAGCATGGCGTTCGGGCTGGGCTGGTTCGTCGCGCTGGCCGTGGGGCTGACGCTGTCGGTCGCACTGCTGATCATCTGGGTGGGGCTGCCGCTGCTGGCGCTGATGATGATCGCGTGGCGGTTCGGGGCGATGCTGGAGCGGCGGCTGGTCCGGGCCGGGTTCGGCGTCCGCGTCCCAGACCCGTACCGGCGGCTGCCCGCCGGCCGCAACCCGCTGTCCAAGCTCAGGGGCATGGCGGGCGACCCGGCCACCTGGAAGGACCTGCTCTACCTCGCGGTCCTGTTCCCCCTCACGATGGCCGAGTTCGTCGTCTCCGCGGCGGTGTGGGGCGCGACGGCCATGACGCTGTTCTTCCCCGTGGTCGTGGCGGTGGCCGGCGGCGCCGAGATCAACGTCGGGGTCGCCTCGTACTGGGCCGGCAACCCGCTGGAGGCCGTCGCGGCGATGCCCCTCGGGCTGCTGTTCCTCGGCCTCGCGATGTACGCGACCCGGGCGATGGCGATCGGCCATTCCCTGCTCGCCGCGCTGCTGCTCGGCCCGAGCCCCGCGCAGACCGAGAACGTCGAGCTGCGCAAGCGCACCGAGCACCTGCGGGCCAGCCGCGCCCGCGGGGTGGACGCCGCCGAGTTCGAGCGGCGCCGCATCGAGCGCGACCTGCACGACGGCGCGCAGCAGCGGCTGCTGGCCGTGGCGATGGACATCGGCCGCGCCCGTGCCAAGCTCGACGACGACCCGGAGGGCGCGCGAGCGCTGATCGAGCAGGCCCACGCCGGCACCAGGGAGGCGATCTCCGAGCTGCGCGACCTTGCCCGCGGGATCTACCCGGCGATCCTCACCGACCGCGGCCTGGACCCGGCGCTGTCGGGCCTCGCCGGACGCGCCCCCGTCCCCGTCGAGGTGAACGTCGACCTGCCGGAGCGTCCCCCGGCGGCGGTGGAGAGCATCGCCTACTTCATCGTCGCCGAGTCGCTGGCGAACGTCGCGAAGTACGCCCGCGCGACCCGGGTGTCGGTCCGGGTGGCCCGCGAGGACCGCTGGGTCGTCGTCGAGGTGATCGACAACGGTGCCGGCGGCGCGGTCGCCAGGCCCGGGGGCGGCCTGGCCGGCCTCGCCGACCGGGCCGCGACGATCGACGGGATGCTGATCGTGGACAGCCCGCCCGGCGGCCCCACCATCATCCGCGCGGACCTGCCCTGCACCTGGTGAGAGCAGCCTCCGACCCGCCACATAATGGGTGGATGCGGGTTGTGATCGCCGAGGACTCGGTGCTGCTCAGGGAAGGGCTCGTCCGGTTGCTCGACGACGCCGGGATCGACACGGTGGCGACCGTGGGGGACGGGCCGGGCCTGCTCGGCATCGTCGAGGAGCACGGCCCCGACCTCGCGATCGTGGACGTCCGGATGCCGCCGTCCTTCACCGACGAGGGCCTGCGCGCCGCGCTGGCGGTCCGGGAGCGCAGGCCGGGCACGCCGATCCTGGTCCTGTCGCAGTACGTGGAGGAGCGGTACGCGACGGACCTGATCGGCGGCGGCGCCGAGGGCGTCGGCTACCTGCTGAAGGAGCGGGTGTCGGACATCGCCGAGTTCATCGACGCGGTCCGCCGCATCGCGGCCGGCGGGACGGTCATCGACCCCGAGGTGATCGGCCAGCTGCTCGGCCGCCGCCGCACCGGCGACCCGCTGGAGTCGCTGACGCCGCGCGAGCGCGAGGTGCTCGGGCTGATGGCGCAGGGCCGCTCCAACGGCGCGATCGCCGGGGACCTCGTCGTCACCGAGGGCGCCGTGGAGAAGCACATCTCCAACATCTTCATGAAGCTCGGCCTGCAGCCCGCGCAGGGCGGGCACCGCAGGGTGATGGCGGTCCTGGCCTACCTCGGGCGCCCCGGCGGGTGACGGCGTCCCGGCCGCCGTCCAAGATCGGGAATGCCCGGTGACCTCGCCACGTTCAGGTATCTGGCACACTTGAGGTGCAACCGCTGCGGTACCGGTTCACGCTTCCCACATCTCCCCTGGGTCCGCCCATGGGCTGCGCGGGGAGCGCCCGGCGACCGCCTGAGGCGAGGAGAACCATGAAGCCCGACATTCACCCGAACTACGTCGTCACGACCGTGACGTGTACGTGCGGCAACACCTTCGAGACCCGCAGCACCGCCGAGAACGGCGTGATCCGCGCGGACGTCTGCTCGGACTGCCACCCGTTCTACACGGGCAAGCAGAAGATCCTCGACACCGGTGGCCGGGTCGCGCGCTTCGAGCAGCGCTTCGGCAAGAAGAAGGCCGGCAAGTAGGGCGAGCGCCGCACACATATCAGGAACGGCCCGGGGGCACCTGAGGTCCCCGGGCCTTTCGAAGCCGGCAACCGGGGACCGCCGCCGCCTCCGGGCCGGGACGGCCGGAACGGGTCAGGACACAGCGTGAATCTCGACGAACTGATCAGTGAGTACGCGGGCATCGAGGAACGGCT
Organism: Spirillospora sp. NPDC047418; assembly: GCF_040643275.1. NCBI lineage: Bacteria > Bacillati > Actinomycetota > Actinomycetes > Streptosporangiales > Thermomonosporaceae > Spirillospora > Spirillospora sp. NPDC047418. The sequence continues at coordinate 13,791 of NZ_JBEYTW010000073.1, read as the reverse complement.
CGCGGACCCGTCCGTCCACGGCGACCAGTCCCTGGCCCGCAAGCTCGGCAAGCGCTACGCCGAGCTGCGGCCCATCGTCGAGACGCACCGGGAGCTGGCCGCCACCCGCGACGACCTCGCCGCGGCCCGCGAGCTGGCCGGTGAGGACGCGGCGTTCGCCGTCGAGGCCGACGACCTCGACCGGCGCCGCGAGGAACTGGAGGAGCGGCTCCGCCGCCTGCTGGTCCCGCGCGACCCGAGCGACTCCAAGGACGTCATCCTCCAGGTGAAGGCCGGGGAGGGCGGCGAGGAGTCGGCGCTGTTCGCCGGCGACCTGCTGCGCATGTACCTGCGGTACGCCGAGCGCATCGGCTGGAAGACCGAGATCATCGACGCGCACCCGTCCGACCTCGGCGGGTACAAGGACGTCACGGTCGCCGTGAAGGCCAAGGGCGGCGCCGAGGACGGGGTCTGGACCCGGCTGAAGTACGAGGGCGGCGTGCACCGCGTGCAGCGGGTGCCCGCGACCGAGTCGCAGGGCCGCATCCACACGAGCGCGGTCGGCGTCCTGGTGACGCCCGAGGCCGAGGACGTCGACGTCCAGATCGACCCGAACGACCTGCGCATCGACGTGTACCGCTCGTCCGGGCCGGGCGGGCAGAGCGTCAACACGACCGACTCGGCGGTCCGCATCACGCACCAGCCGACCGGCGTGGTCGTCTCGTGCCAGAACGAGAAGAGCCAGCTCCAGAACAAGGAGCAGGCGCTGCGCATCCTGCGGTCGCGGCTGCTTGCGATGGCGCAGGAGGAGGCGGACGCGGCCGCGTCGGCCGAGCGCAGGAGCCAGGTCCGCACGGTGGACCGCTCCGAGCGCGTCCGGACGTACAACTATCCGGAGAACCGGATCTCCGACCACCGGGTCGGCTACAAGGCCTACAACCTCGACCAGGTGCTGGACGGGGACCTCCACAACGTCACGCAGGCCCTGGTCGACGACGACATGGAACGCCGGCTGGCCGAAGCACAGAGAACATGAGCGCAGCAGAACCGGGGGTGTGGGGGGTCGACCCTCCACGAACAGCAGAGGCCGTGAGCGCAGCGAACCGGGGGGTGTGGGGCTTCGAGGGGGTCCCCCCTCGAAGGGCAGGGTCATGAATCTGCTGCTCGACGAGATCGCCAGGGCCACCGCCCGCCTCGCCGACGCGGGTGCGGCCTCGCCCCGCGCCGACGCCGAGGAGCTGGCGGCGGCCGTGCACGAGGTGCGGCGCTCGGAGCTGCACGGCGTCCCCGACAGCGCGTTCGACGCCCGCTTCTGGGAGTACGTCGCCCGGCGCGAGGCGGGCGAGCCGCTGCAGCACATCACCGGCCGCGCCTACTTCCGCTACCTGGAGCTGAAGGTCGGGCCGGGCGTGTTCGTCCCGCGTCCCGAGACCGAGGTGATGGTCGGCTGGGCGCTGGAGACGCTCCGCGACATGGACGTCCGCGACCCCCTCGTGGTCGACCTCGGCACGGGCTCCGCCGCGATCGCCCTGTCCATCGCGCTGGAGGCCCCTCGCGCGCGCGTGCACGCGGTGGAGAAGGACCCGACCGCCTTCGTGCACGCGACCCGCAACATCGAGGAGCTGGACGAGCGGGGCCGCGTCCGCCTGCACCTGGACGACTTCGCCGCCGCTCTTCCCGAGCTGAACGGCACCGTCGACCTCGTCATCAGCAATCCGCCCTACATCCCGATGAGCGAGTGGGAGTACGTCCCGCCGGACGTCCGCGACCACGACCCGGCCGACGCGCTGTGGGGCGGCGGCGAGGACGGCCTGGACGCGATCCGCGTCGTCGAGCGCACCGCCCGCCGCCTGCTCCGCCCCGGCGGCCACGTCGCCGTCGAGCACAGCGACCTGCAGGGCAACGGCGTCTACTGGATCTTCGCCGAGGAGAACGGCTGGCGCGACGTCCGCAACCGCCGCGACCTCACCAACCGGGACCGCTTCGTGACGGCCCGCCTGGCGACCGACTAGCACCGCTATCCTGGTCGGTGCCGTTTCGAAGAGCGCCGCGCAGAGGGGAAGACGGGCGATCGTGAGTCGACGTTATGACTGCTCCGAGCCGATGGAGCGCACCCGCGGGATCGCCGAGGCGGTGTCGGCCGTGCGGCGCGGCGAGCTGATCGTGCTGCCGACCGACACCGTGTACGGGGTGGGCGCGGACGCGTTCGTGGCGCCCGCCGTGACGGCGCTGCTGGAGGCCAAGGGGCGCGGGCGGGAGATGCCGCCGCCGGTGCTGGTCGGGTCCGTGCGGGCCGCGACGGCCCTGGTGGAGGACCTCGGCACCTACGGGCAGGACCTCATCGACGAGTTCTGGCCGGGCGCGCTGACGCTGGTGTGCCGGGCCAACCCGAACCTCATGTGGGACCTCGGCGAGACCAAGGGCACCGTCGCCGTCCGGATGCCGATGCACGAGCTGGCCGTGGAGGTGCTGAAGGAGACCGGCCCGCTGGCCGTGAGCAGCGCCAACCTGAGCGGGCGGCCGGCGGCCCGCAGCGCCGACGAGGCCGAGAAGATGCTCGGCGACTCGGTCTCGGTCTACCTGGACGGCGGGCTGTCGGGCCGCGCCGATCCGTCGACCATCCTGGACCTCACCGGGCCCGTCCCGCGCGTCCTGCGCACCGGTGCCGTCCCTGTCGACAAGATCCGCGCCGTGGTGGGCGTTCTCCTTACCGACGACGATCTGCGGGAGCCCGCGGACGATGTGCGGGAGCCCGCAGAGGCCGGTGCGGAGCCGGAACCGGCCAAGCCCTCCCTGATCAAGGGCGAGGCCGCGCAGGCGCAGGGAGAAGCCGCTGAGGGCCCCGCGGACACCACTGAGGGCCCCGCGGACACCCCTGAGCCCGTCGCCCCGGCCGCCGAGCCCGTGGCGGGGCCGTCGCTGACGAAGAAGGACCCCGAGGACGGCTGAGCCGGGGCGCCGCGCGAGGACGCTGCGGAGAGCGCCGCGGAGAGCGCGAAGGCCCCGCCGGGCCGGGCGGGGCCTGTGCTGTGCGACGGGCTGTGCCGTCAGGCGAGCCGTGCTGTCACACGGGCTGCGCCGTCGGGCGGCACGGCGGCGGGGTCAGAAGAGCTTCTTGCCCTTGCCGTACAGGTACTTGCCGGTCTTCTTGTTCCGGCCGCACTCCTGCACCCACAGGTGGCTGCTGTAGCTGTGGCTCACGCTGATCTTGACGGTCGCCTTGCCGTCGAAGTTGTACTTCGTCCCGTTGGACTTCACGCCGATGATCTTGAAGCGCGAGTAGTACCGGTTGTTGCCCTCGGTGAACAGGAACCGGACGCAGGAGGTCCAGCCGTTCTTCTTGTCGTCGGCCAGGTAGCCCTTGACGTACGTCTTGCCGTTCTTGCGGGTGTAGGTACCCCAGGCCGCGACGTGGCTGTAGGAGTTGTAGGGCTTCCAGCTCTTGGCGGCCGCCGCCTCGGCGGGGGCGCCCGCGACGGCCATGCCGGCCAGCACGGTGCCGGCGGCCAAGGCTACTGCAGCGAATCGCCGCATGGATCCTCCAGGCTCATTCTTTGGGGGGGTTAGCGACCGATAACTTAGCAGTGTCCGCCCGGTCATTTTTATCGCCGTCTTATGTGCTGACCAGGGCAGGACGAATTCGGCGGGGCCGCGAACCGATCGGCGGCGCGGCGCGTCCAACCGTCCGGGAAGCGCTCCGCGCCCCGCCGCGCACGGCATCGGCGGCGTTACCCCGGCACGATCACGGCAACAGTGGAACCATGCCGGACGTGCGTGGCCGTGTCCGGGGGCCGGCGATCTTCGCGGGCCTCCTGCTGCTGACCCTCCCGCTGCTGCCCCTCGGGCTCCTGCCGCCCGCCCGCGCCGCCGCGGCCGGCGGCGAGCGCATCCCGACCTATGACGTGGTGCTGAGGATCGGTGCCGACGGGGTGCTGTACGTCCGGGAGACGATCACCTACGACTTCGACCGGTCCGGCGAGCACGGGATCGTCCGGAGCGTGCCGTTCCGCGTCGGCGACCGGGTCTACGACGTGCGGAACATCGGCAGCAGCTCCTCCACCGGCGCCCCGGCGCGCGTCCGGACCACGCGGTTCCTGCACGACGTGCGGATCAGCGTCGGCGACCGGCACCGCGAGGTCCGCGGGCGCCAGGCGTACGTGATCGAGTACGAGGTCGGGCGGGCGTTCACCCCGCGCGCCGGCCGCGTCGAGCTGGTCTGGGACGCGATCGGGACGGGCTGGCGCGTCCCGATCGGGAACGCGGCGGTGCGGGTCGAGGCACCGGTCCCGCTGCGGCACGTGAGCTGCCGGGCGGGCGCCCCGGGCGCGACGACCAGGTGCCTGCGCGACCGCGACGGCCCCTACGCCGTGGACTTCATCCAGACCCTGCTCGCCCCGCACGAGGGCATGCGGATCCGGGTGCGGCTGCCCGAGCACGCGATCGCGGTCGCCCCGCCGCGCTATGCCGCGCCGCGCTGGACGGGCGGCTGGCCGGGCACCGCGCTGCTCGCCCTGGCCCTCGGCGCGGTGGTGCTGGTCGGGCGGTACCCGGTGCGGCGCCGGCGGGCCGGCACGGGCCTGCTCGCAGCCGGCCTGCTGCTGATCGTCGCCGACGCGGGGGAGGAGGTCGCGGCCCGCGGCACGTGGGCGTTCTCGGTGGGCGACCGCGGCCTGGCCGGCCTGGCGCTGCTGATCGTCGGCGCCGGGATCGTCTGCGCGCACCGCGCCCCCGCCGTGCCGGGGCGCGTAGGCGGCCGTCCCCGGGGGATGGACCGGGCGGGATGATGATCGGCAGCGAGTGCCCGCCGGGTGGGTCTACAGTTGGTCGGTCTCGATGCGAACACATCGCCCCGTCCGGACGTCCAACGGAGGAGACCCGCCCGGTCGACCGGGTGCGCGGGACGGGGCAGCACGGCAACGGCGATCGGTGAGAGGAGGCGCGGGGGAGTGCGCGAATACCTGCTCACGATCCTTGTCGCCGCCCTGGTCGCCTACCTGCTGACCCCGTCGGTGCGGCGGTTCGCCGTCTGGTTCGGGGCGCAGGCCGTCCCGCGCGAGCGCGACGTGCACGTCATCCCGACGCCCCGGCTGGGCGGCCTCGCGATGTTCGGCGGGATGGCGGCCGCGCTGGTCGTGGCGACCGGGCTACCGGAGATGCGCAAGGTCCTGGACGACGGCGACATCAGCGTCGCGAAGGCGCTGCTGCTGTCGGGCGGCCTCATCGTGCTGATCGGCATCGCCGACGACCGGTGGGAGGTGGACGCGCTCACCAAGTTCGCCGGGCAGGTCGCGGCCGCCGGGATCTTCATCATGCAGGGCATCCAGATCTACGTGATCCCGCTGCCGACGGGCGAGTCGCTGTCGCTGCCGCCCGCCTACGGGGTGCCGCTGACCGTCCTGGTCGTGGTCGCGACGATCAACGCGGTGAACTTCATCGACGGCCTGGACGGCCTGGCCGCGGGCGTCGTCGGCATCGCCGCGCTGGCGCTGTTCTCCTACGCCTACCTGCTGTCGCGGACGAACGGGCTGACCACGCTGACCGGCGCGACGCTCATCGCCGCGGTCCTGTTCGGGATGTGCGCGGGCTTCCTGCCGCACAACTTCAGCCCGGCCAAGATCTTCATGGGCGACACCGGCTCGATGCTGATCGGGCTGCTGCTCAGCGCGTCCACGATCATGCTGACCGGGCAGTTCGACCCGGCCATCCTCGCCAACGGGCTGTTCCCGTTCTTCGTCCCGGTGCTGCTGATCCCGGCGGTGGCCGCGGTCCCGTTCATGGACATGCTGCTCGCGGTGCTGCGCCGCACGAGCCAGGGCCGCTCGCCGTTCTCCCCGGACAAGCAGCACCTGCACCACCGGCTGCTGCAGCTCGGCCACTCCACCCGCCGGGCCGTGCTGATCATGTACTTCTGGGTCGGGCTGCTGGCGTCCGGCCTGGTCGGGCTGGCGCTGTTCGACGCCGCGTGGATCACCCTCGGGATCACCCTGCTGATCGCGACGGCCGGTGTCCTGCTGATGCTCCGCAAACCGCGCCGCCGGAAACCGGCCACGGACCCGGGCACCGGCGACCACCCTGCGCAACGCCCCACGATGCGCGTCTGACCCGGCGTCCCGCGCATTGTCCCGGACAGCGCCCGGAACGGTGTCCCGAGAAGCGTCCGAAGCAGGCCCTGAGCTGGGCTAAAGTCCAGGTGCGAGCGTCACCGGAGGTAGCCTCCCCGGACCCGGATGCGCATTACCTCTAGGGTAATTGTGGACATACCGGACGCTTGTGATACCTTTCACGAACAAGAGACGACCACTGACCGTGACCAGCCGGAGCCCTCATGCACACCTCCGACGCTCGGATGCTCCGCGGCGCCGCGATTCCGACCACGATCGTCGGAGTGGCCGCCGTCCTGATCGGCCTGCTGACCGCCGGCGCCAAGGGCGCCCTGGCGGCGGGGCTCGCCTCCATCGTGGTGATCGCCTTCTTCTCGGTCAGCGCGCTGGTGGTCTCCTGGGCCGCCAAGTACTCCGCGCAGACGATGATGCTCGCCGCGCTGGCCAGCTACATGGTGAAGATCCTCGCGGTGATGGTGCTGGTCACCACGATGGACCGCGTCTCGATCTGGAACACGACGGTGTTCGGCTGGACGGTCATCGGCCTCGCGCTGATCTGGATCGCCGCCGAGTTCCGCGTCGTCCTGCAGCGGAGGCCCTACATTGACGAGCCCGAGAACGTCCTGGACCGGAGTCCGTGATGCAGGCCCCGTGGACGGCGCCTGCCCCTACGGACTACTCCAATATGACCACCGCACGGGTGGCCTGCTATCGTCCGGAGCGCGATGAGCGAGCAGAAGCCCCGGCCGGAGGACGGCCAACGGGAATTCGCCGACGTCGCCTGGTCCGTACCCAGCTACCTCCTCTCCGGGATGCTCATCTGGGGCGGCATCGGGTGGCTGATGTCGGAGCTGACGCACCAGACCTGGCTGATTCCCATCGGCCTGATCATCGGTGCGGGTCTCGCCGTCTACCTGGTCTACCTGAAGTACGGCCGCAACTCCTCCTGAGCGGCCCCGCCGCCGAGGAAGTCGCCGAGGAAGTCTTCGTGAAACATCACCACATTGATGAAGGGAACGCCGCGTGAACGCGCTGACGGTCCTCGCCTCCGGGGGAGATGAGTTCAAAGCCCCGGGCCCGGAGCTGTTCGACTTTCCGCCCCTGTTCGCCGGCGGCCCGGAGTGGCTGACCAAACCCGTCCTCTTCGCGGTCGTCGGCTCGCTGCTGACCTGCGCGGTCTTCTGGATGGCGTTCGCCAAGCCGAAGCTCGTGCCGCGCGGCATGCAGAACGTCGGAGAGATCGGCTACATGTTCGTGCGGGACGAGATCGCCCGCCCGTTCCTCGGCAAGAACACCGACCGGTGGATGCCGATGCTGATGTCGCTGTTCTTCCTGATCTGGTTCTGGAACATCTTCGCGGTCATCCCGATCATCCAGTTCCCGGTGGCGTCGCACATCGCGTTCCCGATCGTGCTGGCGGTGTTCGTCTACATCGTCAAGGTCTACCTGGGCTTCAAGCACCAGGGCCCGGTGAAGTACTTCACCAACATGATCCCCAAGGGCCTGCCGCTGCCGGTCTACTTCCTGCTGGTGCCGATCGAGTACCTCTCGACGTTCATCCTGGCGCCCTTCACCCACGCGGTGCGGCTCTTCGCCAACATGTTCGCCGGCCACACGATCCTGGCCTTCTTCAGCCTCGTCGGCTTCTGGTTCCTCTTCGAGAAGCCCACCGCGCTCGGCTTCGGCGTCGGCATCGTCGGCGTGATCGTCACGATCCTGCTGACCGCGCTCGAACTGCTGATCCAGTTCCTGCAGGCGTTCCTGTTCGCGATGCTCGCCGCGATGTACATCCAGAGCGGCCTCGAAGCAGACCACTAAGCCCCCCCGGGATCCCGGCGCCCCCTGCGCCGGCCCCGCTCCGACAATTCGTCAGCCAGACCGGCGGAGCCTCCGCCGGCCGACAGAAAAGGAATGAACCCATGACGGGAGCCGTCCTCGCCGCAGTCGAAGGCAACGTCACCTCGATCGGCTACGGCCTCGCGGCCATCGGCCCGGGTATCGGCATCGGCATCATCTTCGGTCAGGGCGTGAACGCCATCGCCCGCCAGCCGGAGCTGACCGGCGTGATCCGCACCAACATGCTGCTGGGCTTCGTCCTCACCGAGGCGCTGGCCCTCATCGGCCTGGTCGCGCCGTTCATCTTCCAGGGCATCTGACCGCGGGTCCATCTGAGGAAGGGCTGCAGACATGATCACAGCAGCTTCCGTCCTAGCGGCGGAGGAGAACAACCCTCTCGTCCCGCACCCGTACGAGCTGGTCGTCGGCATCTTCTCGTTCCTCGTCGTCATGATCGTCCTGGGGCGCATCCTCGTACCGCGTCTGCAGAAGACGCTGGAGGAGCGGACCCAGGCGATCGAGGGCGGTCTCGAGCGGGCAGAGCAGGCGCAGAAAGAGGCCCAGCAGGTCCTCGATCAGTACAAGTCCCAGCAGAAGGCGGCCGCGGTCGAGGCGTCCAACGAGCGGCGCAAGGCCGAGGAGCAGGGCGCGCAGATCATCGCCGAGGCCAAGGAGAAGGCCCAGGCGGAGGCTCGCAAGATCGTCGAGGACGCCAAGAAGCAGATCGAGGCGGAGCGGCAGCAGGCGCTGCAGTCGCTGCGGGCCGAGATCGGCGCCATGTCGGTCGACCTCGCCGGCCGTGTCGTGGGCGAGTCCCTTGAGGACAGCGCGCGGCAGAGCCGGGTGGTGGACCGGTTCCTCGAGGAGCTGGAGAGCCGCGCTCGCACGCAGGAGCAGATCACATCATGACCATCACGGGAGCGGTGAGCAGGGCGTCGCTGGCCGAGGCCAAGGAGCGGCTGGAGGCTGTCATGCCCTCCTCCGACCTGGCGGGGCTCGGCGGCGACCTGTTCGCGGTGCTGCACCTGATCGACCGCGAGCACGGGCTGCGCCGGGCGGTGTCCGACCCGGCGCGGGACGGTGCCGACAAGGCGCAGCTCGTCCAGATCCTGCTGGAGGGCAAGGTGTCGCCGGCCGCTCTCGGGCTGGTCGCCGACGTCGTCCGGCTGCGCTGGTCGAAGCCCTCGGAGCTGGCGGACGCGGTGGAGACCCTCGCGGTCACCGCCGAGGCCGCCCGCGCCGAGGCCGACGGCCGGATCGACGACCTGGAGGACGAGCTGTTCCGGTTCGGCCGGGTCGTCGAGGGCGAGGTCGCGCTGCGCAGTGCGCTGGCCGGCCCGGGGCTGCCGGACGACCGCAAGCTCGGCCTGGTCGACGCGCTGCTGGAGGGCAAGGTCACTCCCGCGACGCTGACGCTGGTCACCGAGCTGGTGCTGCGGCCGAGAGGACGTAGCCTGGAAGGCGGGCTGGCCGAGTACGGCAAGCTCGTCGCCCAGCGCCGGCAGCGGCTCGTCGCGCTCGTGCGGACGCCGACCGACCTGTCGGCGCAGCAGCGGACGCGCCTGGGCGCGGTGCTCGCCGCCGCCTACGGGCACGAAGTACACCTGAACATCGAGATCGACCCGGACACGATCGGCGGACTGTCGATCGAGATCGGGGACGAGATCATCGACGGCACGATCGCCGGACGGCTGGACGACGTCCGCCGGCGGCTCGGCGCCGGCTGAGGCCGGTAGATCCGGCTGCGTTGCCGAGTGCCGGCAGAGCTGACCCTTAAGGGAGCAAGAGAGGAATCATGGCGGAGCTGACGATCCGTCCGGACGAGATCCGGAACGCGCTGGAGCGCTTCGTCCAGTCGTACGAGCCCGAGGCCGCCGCGCGCGAAGAGGTCGGCACCGTCGTCGATTCCGGCGACGGTATCGCCCACGTCGAGGGACTGCCCTCCGCGATGGCGAACGAACTCCTTGAGTTCGAGGACGGTACCCGTGGCCTGGCTCTGAACCTGGACGTGCGTGAGATCGGCGCTGTTGTCCTGGGTGACTTCAGCAAGATCGAGGAGGGCCAGAAGGTCCGGCGGACCGGCGAGGTCCTGTCGGCGCCGGTCGGCGACGCCTTCCTCGGTCGCGTCGTGGACGCGCTGGGCAACCCGCTGGACGGCCTCGGCCCGGTCGAGACGACCGAGCGCCGCGCGCTGGAACTGCAGGCCCCGACGGTCGTGCAGCGGCAGTCGGTGAAGGAGCCGCTGCAGACCGGCATCAAGGCCATCGACGCGATGACGCCGATCGGCCGCGGCCAGCGGCAGCTGATCATCGGTGACCGGCAGACCGGCAAGACCACGGTCTGCGTGGACACCATCATCAACCAGAAGGACGCCTGGGAGTCCGGCGACCCGAGCAAGCAGGTGCGCTGCATCTACGTCGCGGTCGGCCAGAAGGGCTCCACGATCGCGAACGTCCGCCGCTCCCTGGAGGAGGCCGGCGCGCTGGAGTACACCACGATCGTGGCGGCTCCGGCGTCCGACCCGGCGGGCTACAAGTACATCGCCCCCTACACCGGGTCCGCGATCGGGCAGCACTGGATGTACCAGGGCAAGCACGTCCTGATCGTGTTCGACGACCTGTCGAAGCAGGCCGAGGCGTACCGCGCGGTGTCGCTGCTGCTGCGCCGCCCGCCGGGCCGCGAGGCCTACCCCGGCGACGTCTTCTACCTGCACTCCCGGCTGCTGGAGCGCTGCGCGAAGCTGTCGGACGACCTCGGCGCCGGTTCGATGACGGGTCTGCCGATCATCGAGACCAAGGGCAACGACGTGTCGGCCTACATCCCGACGAACGTCATCTCGATCACCGACGGCCAGTGCTTCCTGGAGACGGACCTGTTCAACCAGGGCGTCCGGCCGGCGATCAACGTCGGCATCTCGGTGTCCCGGGTCGGCGGCTCCGCGCAGATCAAGGCGATGCGCAAGGTCGCCGGCACGCTGCGCCTCGCGCTGTCGCAGTTCCGCGACCTGGAGGCGTTCGCCGCCTTCGCGTCCGACCTGGACGCGGCCTCCCGCGCCCAGCTGGAGCGCGGTGCCCGCCTGGTCGAGCTGCTGAAGCAGCCGCAGGGCGCGCCGTTCCCGGCCGAGCAGGAGGTCGTGTCGGTGTGGGCGGGCACGTCCGGCGAGCTGGACGACGTCCCGGTCGCCGACATCCGCCGCTTCGAGCGCGAGTTCCTCGACTACATCCAGCGCGAGGAGGGCGGCCTGCTGACCGCCATCCGCGAGACCGGCCAGCTCTCCGACGACGGCCTCACCAGCCTCAAGAACTCCATCACGGAGTTCAAGAAGGGCTTCCAGACCAGCGAGGGCGACCTGCTGAACGAGGAGCCCGTCGAGGCGATCGACGACGAGGACGTCGAGCAGGAGACGATCACCCGCGTCAAGAAGGGCTGACGGCCATGGCCGCACAGCTACGTCAACTCCGGCAGCAGATCAAGACGGTCAAGTCGACCGCCAAGATCACGCGTGCCCAGGAGATGATCGCCACTTCGCGGATCGTCAAGGCCCAGCAGGCGGTGGCGGCGTCCAAGCCGTACGCGTCGCAGATCACGCAGGCGCTGTCCGCGCTGGTCAGCCACCATGTCGGGATCGACCATCCGATCCTGCAGGAGCAGCCGACCGACACGCGCAGCGCGGTCCTGATCGTCACGAGCGATCGCGGGTTCTGCGGCGCCTACAACGCCAACGTCATCCGCGAGGCCGAGTCGCTGATCAAGGCGCTGCGGGACGAGGGCCGCGAGCCGGTCCCGTACGTGGTGGGCAACAAGGGGATCACCTGGTACCGCTTCCGGGGCCGGGAGGTCGCGCAGACCTGGAACGGGTTCAGCGACCGCCCGAGCTTCGCGAACGCGGAGCAGATCGGCCGCCGGCTGACCGAGGACTTCCTCAAGACCGACGCCGAGGGCGGGGTCGGGGAGATCCACGTCGTCTACACCGAGTTCGTCTCGATGCTGACGCAGGCCGTCCAGGTCAAGCGGCTGATGCCGCTGGAGATCGAGGAGGCCGAGGCCGGCGAGGGCGGCAAGGTTCCGCCGGCCTACGAGTTCGAGCCGTCCGCGCAGGCCGCGCTCGACCTCCTGCTGCCCAACTACGTCGAGAGCCGCATCTTCCACATGCTGCTGCAGTCGGCGGCGTCCTTCCAGGCGTCGGTCCGGCGGGCGATGAAGTCGGCGACCGACAATGCCAACGAACTGCTCGGGGTCTACACGCGCCAGATGAACCAGGCGCGGCAGGCCGCGATCACCCAGGAAATCAGCGAGATCGTCGGTGGCGCTGACGCGCTCGCCGAGTCTGGCGGGGAGTGATAATGACTGCACAGGTAGAGACGGCGACCGCGACCGGGCGCGTCGCACGCGTCATCGGCCCGGTCGTCGACGTGGAGTTCCCCGCCGACGCCCTCCCGGACATCTACAACGCGCTCAACGTCCAGGTCACCCTGGGCGGCGAGGAGAAGACCCTGACCTTCGAGGTCGCCCAGCACCTGGGCGACAACATGATCCGGGCCATCTCGATGCAGCCGACGGACGGCCTCGTCCGCGGCGCGCCGGTGTTCGACAGCGGCGAGTCCATCGCGGTCCCGGTCGGTGACATCACCAAGGGCCACGTGTGGAACGCGCTGGGCGAGGCGCTGGACGCGCCGACCGCATCGCTGGAGATCAACGAGCGGTGGGGCATCCACCGCAAGGCCCCGGCGTTCGACCAGCTGGAGTCCCGGACGGAGATGCTGGAGACCGGCATCAAGGTCATCGACCTGCTCGCCCCGTACGTCAAGGGCGGGAAGATCGGCCTGTTCGGCGGCGCCGGTGTGGGCAAGACGGTCCTCATCCAGGAGATGATCCGCCGTGTCGCCCGCAACTTCGGCGGCACCTCGGTGTTCGCCGGCGTCGGCGAGCGCACCCGTGAGGGCAACGACCTCTGGGTGGAGATGGACGAGGCGGACGTCCTCAAGGACACCGCCCTCGTGTTCGGCCAGATGGACGAGCCGCCGGGCACCCGGCTGCGGGTGGCGCTGGGCGCCCTGACGATGGCGGAGTACTTCCGCGACGTCCAGGGCCAGGACGTGCTGCTGTTCATCGACAACATCTTCCGGTTCACCCAGGCCGGCTCGGAGGTGTCCACGCTGCTCGGGCGCATGCCGTCCGCGGTGGGGTACCAGCCGACGCTGGCCGACGAGATGGGTGTGCTGCAGGAGCGGATCACCTCGACGCGCGGCCACTCGATCACCTCGATGCAGGCGATCTACGTGCCCGCCGACGACATCACCGACCCGGCGCCGCACACCACGTTCGCGCACCTGGACGCCACCACGACGCTCTCCCGGAGCATCTCCGAGAAGGGCATCTTCCCGGCGGTCGACCCGCTCGACTCCACCTCGCGGATCATGGACCCGCAGATCCTGGGGAACGAGCACTACGAGGTCGCCCAGGAGGTCGTGCGGATCCTGCAGAAGTACAAGGAGCTGCAGGACATCATCGCGATCCTCGGTATCGACGAGCTGTCGGAGGAGGACAAGGTCACCGTCCAGCGGGCGCGGCGCATCGAGCGCTTCCTGTCGCACCCGATGTACGTGGCCGAGCAGTTCACCGGCCAGCCCGGCGTCACCGTGCCGAAGGACGAGACGGTCGCCTCCTTCAAGGCGATCGCCGAGGGCAAGTACGACCACCTGCCCGAGCAGGCGTTCTTCATGTGCGGCGGCATCGAGGACGTCGAGAAGAAGGCCAGGGAGCTGGAGAAGTAGTCCGCACCGGCGGGGGGGGGGCGCGGCGGGCGCCGCCGGGGGGGGGCCGCCCCGCGCGCGCGCCGGGGGGGGGGGGGGGGGGCGGTGGGGCCCCCCGCGGG
>NZ_JBEYTW010000072.1:0-44530 GCF_040643275.1 Spirillospora sp. NPDC047418 | reverse complement strand
TCCGACCCGGGCGCGGGGGGGGGGGGGGGGGCCCCCCCCCCCCCCCCCACACCGGGGGTCTGGGGGTCGCCCCCCAGAAAAAGGACCGAAACGCCCCGGCGAAGCCGCCAGCAAAGCGGCGGCGAGCACGGGTCGTCCAGAGTGGAGGTGGCGGGAATCGAACCCGCGTCCTTCGGTGATAAGTCAGGGCTTCTCCGGGCGCAGCCTGCTTGGCGTTTTCTCAGTCCCGGCGCTCACGCAGGCGTGTCGCCGACGGACTCAGTCGCTGTTCGCTGTCCCTACCGGCCCCGCGACCGGGTCGGTAGGTGGAGTCTCCTTACGATGCCAGACCCCGGCTCGGAGACGCTACCGGGCTGACAGAGTTCGCTCCTCGCTCAGGCGGCGAGGGCGAACTCGGACTGCTTCTTGTTGGCAGTTATTGGTTTGCTGTCACAGGATTTACGAGGTCACGACAGCAACCCTCGACCCGCTTCCCCTGGCTCGAACGACCGAAGTCGAAGCCGGTCACCCCCATGTTGAGTTGTCAAAGCAGGCGCCCGAGGACGTCCGCACGATGACGTTACTAGGGTAACGCGTGCGCGGGCAACGTTATTTCCCCCCAGACGACCGTGAACCCCGGTGGGCGCGTGTTGTGTCGCGCCCACCGGGGTCGACCGGCAGGGTCGGGCCGGTCGGGACGGCAGAGCCTCCCCCGAGACGAGGCTCTGGTCTCATCACGGCGACTGGGTCCCGCAACCCCCCGAGCGGTGGCCCAGTCACCCGTAAGGACGCCCGGGGGCGGCGGGATGGTTGCGTCCCGCGTGTAAAGAGATCCCAAACTCAGTTGCGGCCGGTCAGGAACCGGGCGGCGAGCTTAGGGGTGCTGACGGGGCCTTCGACGGCGATCGCGAACGCGCGGTCGCCTTCGGAGCCGACGAACCAGGAGACGGTCTTGGTGTCGCCGCCGCGCACGTAGTTGGCGAGGGCGGCGACGCCGGCGTCGGCGTAGCCGCCCCGGGCGTTGCCGCGGTCGGCGGTGCGGCCGAGGACCCGCTTGAGGCTGACGAGTGGTTCGGAGCTCAGCGTCTCCGCCGGCGGCGCCTGGACGGTCTTGGTGATGTCCTTGAGGACGTACGGGGGCCGCCACGTGCCGTTGGAGGCCGCGGCCGCGACCAGCGCCATGCCGAGGGGGCTCACCTCGACGTTGCCCTCGCCGACCATGGCGGCGGCCTTCTGCCCGTCGTTGACGGGGGTCGGCAGCGTGCCGGTGAACGCGGGGACGGTGAGGCCCCAGTCCTTGCCGATGCCGAACTTGGCCGCCTCCTGGACGAGGGTCCGCGCGTCCAGCTTGGCGCCGAGTTGCGCGAGGGCCGTCGTGCAGGACGCGGCGAACGCGTTGGCGAAGGCGGTCTCGCCGTGCGCCTTGCTGGTGAAGGTCTTGCCGCCGACGGTGACGGTGCCGGGGCAGGCGGTCTCGGTGGTCTGGTTCATCCCGGCGTGCGAGAACAGGGCCTCGGCGGACACGATCCCGAACGTCAGCCCCGGCGGGTATTTGCCGTCGAAGGCGCGGTTCTCGCCATTGGTCCCGTGGTTGGCCACGGCGAGCACCTCGCCGGTGCTCGGCCGCACCACGACCATGGACGCCGGGTACGACAGCCCCTTGAGCGCGAAGTCGGCGCGGGCCTGGTAGCCGGGGTCGAGGGTGGTGCGGACCTCCTCGGGCTGCTGGCCCTCCCAGGACCGCAGCTCCTCGGTGTTCTTGCCGGACTCGTCCTGCGCGACGACGCGGACGGTCGGGGTGCCGGCGAGGCGGCGCTGCTGGAGCAGCTGGACGCCGCTGACGCCGATCGTGTCGCCCGGCTGGTAGGGGGCGCCGACCTGCTGGAGCCGGTCGGCGGTGGCGGGGCCGAGGCCGCCGATCAGCTCGGGCGCGTAGGCGGGCGCGATCGGCGCCTGGACCGGGTCGAAGTGCAGGCCGGGGATGGTGTTGAGCCGCCGGATCAGCGCGTTGTGCGCGGGGACCTGCAGGGTCAGCAGGGGCAGGAAGTCCTGCGGCGGGGCGGACCGGACGCGGCCGAGGAGGCGCTCGGCGTCCAGCCGCCGCCCACCGTCGATCTTGGTCTGCTTGGCGAGCTGCTCGAGGGTCTTCGCCGGGTCGGCGAGCTGGCCGGGGAACACCCCGACGTTGTAGGCGCCGACCTCGCGCAGCAGCGAGCGGCCCAGCGTGTCGGTGATGGGCGCGCGCTTGGGCACCTCGGTCACCACCGCGAGCCGCTGCCCCGGCTTCAGCTTGGTGTTGATGACCGACGGGCTCCAGACGACCTTCCACTTGCCGTCGACGCGGCGCAGGTGCATCAGGCCGGGGTACTCCCACGGCTGGCCGTTCTCGCCGAGGTCGATCTTGACGGTGAAGCGGGCGTCGGCCTCGTCGCCCTTCTTGACGACCTGGTCGACGCCGCTGCCCTCCACCTCGGTGCCGAGGGACAGCCGCAACGACGCGGCGTCGAGCTGCTCGCGGACGCGGGCGAGGGCCTGCGCGACCTGCTCCTTGTCGGTGCCGATGGTCTGGCCGGCGGCGGCCTCGTAGTTGCCGACCTGCCAGGCGATGAGGAAGTCCCGGACGGCCGGCATCGCCGACGGCTCGGCCCGGGCGCCCGGCATCATCGTCGCGGCGAGGGCGCCGGAGGCCACCAGTGCGCCGCCCGCCAGCGCGATCGCCCGCCGCGGTATGCCTCGCCGCCGCCGCCCGTCCTCGTGCTTCATCGACACCTTCACCGTCTCCTGAACCGGGCCGCCGCCGCCTTCTGCATCTCACGGTCGGCTTCCCGCTTGGCGATGGCCTGGCGCTTGTCGTAGGACTTCTTACCACGGGCCAGGCCGATCTCGACCTTGGCCTTGCCGTCCTTGAAGTACAGGGCGAGCGGGATCAGCGTCCAGCCCGGTTCGGACGACTTGGCGATGATCTTCTGGATCTCGCGCTTGTGCAGCAGCAGCTTGCGGCGCCGGCGGGGCGCGTGGTTGGTCCAGGTGCCCTGGGTGTACTCGGGGATGTGGACGTGCTCCAGCCAGACCTCCCCGTCCATCACGTGCGCGTAGCCGTCGACGAGGGAGGCGCGGCCGGCGCGGAGCGCCTTGACCTCGGTGCCCATCAGCACCATGCCCGCCTCCCACGTGTCGTCGATGTGGTAGTCGTAGCGGGCGCGCTTGTTCTGGGCGATGATCTTCCGCCCGGTGTCCTTCTTATCTTTCTTGCGCCCGGTGTCCCGTGCCACGTCATCAGTCCTTGTCCGGCGTTCGTCTGTCGAGCACGGTCGCGTGCAGGCCGCGCAGCACCGTCCGGGCGCGCCGCTCGGCCACGTCCGGCGGCCGGTCGGCGGAGACCGCCACGTCGGGCTCGATCCCGACCCCGTCGAGGTTACGGCCGCCCGGGGTGCGGTAGCGACCGACGGTCAGCTCGATGACCGACCCGTCGGCGAGCTCGATCGGCTCCTGGACCGAGCCCTTCCCGTACGTACGCGATCCTACGATCACCGCGCGGTCCCGGTCGCGCAGGGAACCAGCGACGATCTCGGCGGCGCTCGCGGTGCCGGCGTCGACGAGCACCACCAGCGGGACGTCCGGGTCTCCCGGCACCGTGACCGTGCGGCGCTGGACGGGCCGGCCGCGCGGCTCGTAGGTCACGACGGGGCCGTCCGGCAGGAACGCCGACGCCGTGTCGACCGCCTCGTCCAGCAGCCCGCCGGGGTTGCCGCGCAGGTCCAGCAGGACGCCGCCGGTCGGGCGGCCGGACGGCGACCGCCCGGTCACGGCGGCGCGGACCTCCGTGCCCGTACCGCGCGTGAAGGCGCCGACGCGGATCAGGCGCGCGTGCTCGGGAAGAGCGGTCACCGTGACGTTCCCTCCGGGGACGGGTGTGCGGACGAGGTGGAACCGTAAGGTTCGACGGCCGCGTTCCACGGTGAGTTCGACGGCTTCGCCCTGGCGTCCGCGCAGCGCCGCCGCGACCCGGGAGAGGTCCCAGCCGGCCACGGACCGGTTCCCGACCGCGGTGACGGCGTCGCCGGCCCGCACCCCGGCGCGCGCGGCGGGGGTGCCCGGCTGAACGCTCGCGACGAGGACGCCGGTGCCGCGGCCGGAACCGCCGAGCCACAGCCCCACGCCGCTGTAGTGGCCGGTCAGGCGTCCTTCGACGTCGTCGTACTCGCGGGCCGGGTAGTAGTGCGCCCATGGGTCGCCGAGGCCGCGCAGCATGCCCTCGATGGCGGCGCGGTCGAGTTCGCCGCGCCCGACCGGTTTCGCGGCCCGGCGCCCGATCTGCGCCGCGGCCTCGTCCAGCACGGATCCGCCGCCCGCGACGGCCGCGTGCCGCTGCGAGCCGGACCCGCTCACGACCCCGGCGCCGTACGCGCAGACGATCGCCGCCGCGACGGCCGCGCCGCGCAGCACGCGCCCCGGCCGCCCCCTCAGCGGCGGCACGGGTGCTGCGGCGACGCGGACGAGATCATGCGGCAAGTGTAGGGCGGCGACACGGCCCGGATCCGGCACTCGCCCCGGATCCGGGCGACCGCGTCAGATCTTCAGGTATCTGCGCAGCGTCAGGAACGACGCGACGGCGCAGAGCAGCACACCGAAGCAGATCGACACGATGATGACGAGGAACACCGTGCTCCAGCCGAGCTGGCTCACGAGCTGGACGTCTCCCGCCAATCTGTCGACCAGCAGCTTCTTACTGAACACCAGCAGGATCGAGGAGAAGATGCCGCCGATCAGGCCCGCGATGGCGCCCTCCAGGATGAACGGCATCTGGATATAGGTGTTGGACGCGCCGACCAGCCGCATGATGCCGGTCTCACGGCGCCGGTTGAACGCCGACAGCCGGACGGTGTTGCCGACCAGCATGACCGCCGCGATCACCTGGATCAGCGCGATCGTCAGCGCCGCCACCTGCAGGCCGTTCAGGATCCGGAAGAACCGCTTCAGGATCTCCTGCTCGTTGATCACCGTGTCCACGCCGGGCTGGCCGAGCATCGCCTGCGCGACCGCCTTGTACTCCTCCGGGTTGCGCAGCTTCACCCGGAACGAGTCGGGGATGTCGCCCTCGCGGGTGCTCTCCACGAAGCCCGGCGAGCCGGAGAAGCGGTCCTTGAACCGCTCGTACGCCTGCTGCTTGTTCTCGTACTCGACGCCGGAGACCTGCGGCATCTTCTTCAGGCTCGCCTGGAGCGCCTGCCGCTGCTGGTCGGTGACGTCCTGCTTCTGGCAGGCGGGGTTGGAGCTCGTCTTGGCGCACAGGAAGATCGAGACCTCGATCTTGTCGTACCAGTAGCTCTTGGACGCGTCGACCTGCTGCCGAAGGAGGAGTCCCGTGCCGAAGAGCGCCATGGCGATGGCGACGGTGATGACGAGGGAGATCGTCATCGTCATGTTCCGGCGGAGACCGATCCAGATCTCCTGGAGAACGAACTGTACGCGCATGCCTCGCTGTCCTTGATCGCCTTTGGTCCGCCCGGAACCCGGGCGGCCTCATGAGGGAACGCGGCCCGAAGCGGGCGGTCCCCGCCTTCCGGCTGTCGTACGCCCCGGCGGGAATCGTTGGTTCAGATGGTCAGTACGCCTGGCCGTAGACACCGCGGGACTGGTCGCGGACGACCCTGCCGTCCTCCAGTTCGACGACGCGCTTGCGGAAGGCGTCGACGATAGCGGCGTCGTGGGTGGCCATGACGACGGTGGTGCCGGTCCGGTTGATGCGGTCCAGCACCTTCATGATGCCGATCGAGGTGGCGGGGTCGATGTTCCCCGTGGGCTCGTCCGCCAGCAGGATCATCGGCCGGTTGACGAAGGCCCGCGCGATCGCGACGCGCTGCTGCTCGCCGCCGGACAGCTCGTCCGGCATCCGGTGGGCCTTGCCCTCCAGGCCGACGAGGTCGATGACCTCCGGGACGACCTTGCCGATGAAGCGCCGCGGCTTGCCGATCACCTCGAGGGCGAACGCGACGTTCTCGAAGACGTTCTTGTTGGGCAGGAGGCGGAAGTCCTGGAAGACGCAGCCGATCCTGCGGCGCAGGTGCGGCACCTTCCAGTTGGTCAGCCTGCTCAGGTCCTTGCCCGCCACGTGCACGTGACCCTGGGAAGGACGCTCCTCCTTCAGGACGAGGCGCAGGAAGGTCGACTTACCGGAGCCGGACGGACCCACCAGGAACAGGA
This sequence comes from Spirillospora sp. NPDC047418, assembly GCF_040643275.1. NCBI lineage: Bacteria > Bacillati > Actinomycetota > Actinomycetes > Streptosporangiales > Thermomonosporaceae > Spirillospora > Spirillospora sp. NPDC047418. The sequence continues at coordinate 38,347 of NZ_JBEYTW010000072.1, read as the reverse complement.
ACTCGCCCTTCTCGATGGCGACGTTCACATGCTGCAGGGCCGGCCGGTTCTGGCTCGGGTAGACCTTGGTGACGTTGTCGAAATGGATCACGGCTGCATCACGGCGGTTCGCTGTAGGGGTTGGGGAGCGGCCCGGCCCGCGGCCACGGACGGGTCCGTGGGCACTTGCCTGCGCCGCCCGGCTTCACGACCGGGTGGGACGCGGAGCCTTCGAGCAGTGTAGAGGGGACCGGCAACTACCTCGTCCCACTCGGCGAGGTACGGGTACTCCAGGACGTCGTTCAGCCCGATCGGTGCCTTCCGTCCGATCAGTGCCATGTGATCCGTCTCCCGACGTCCGGCCGTTTCCTACCATCAAGGTCCCGGACTTGCCGGAACGACCATACAGTCCGGCTACGCTGGATGATGGCGAAAGATACCTAATAAGTGGACGGACACCGAAGAAGCGGACGCTTCCCGCACGGACCCGCGAACCGATCCCGGAGATTGGGGCCCACGACATGAGCTGCGAACATCTGATCTGCGCTCAGTGCTCGAACCCGGTGGTGGAGGGCCGCTGCGCCACCTGCCGGGCCGCCCGGTCGGAGATGCACCGGCACGGTCCGTCCATCCCGCCCGCGATCGTCCTGGCCGCCCTGGTGGCCCTGCTGTTCACCGCCCTCGTCCTGCGCCGCGTCTACGGCTGAGCCCGCCCGGCGGCGCAGCCCTCTCGACCGCCGAGCCCAGCCGGCCGTCAGGGCTGCTTGAGCGGCGGGGTCGCGGCCTTGGTGACGGTGCCGTCGTCGGCGATCATCTGCGCCTTCGGCTGCGGCTTGCCCTTCTTGGCCTTCGCCGGGTCGTAGGCGGCGAAGTGCAGGGTGCCGGTCGTGTCGACCTCGTTGCCCTCGACGGTCCCGTCCAGGAGGTGCTCGGCGTCCTCGGGGATCTCCGGTTTCGGGGTGTCCGGGTCCTCGGCGACCAGTGAGGTGTTGCGGAACAGCGAGTAGACGACGAGCCCGCCGCCGCTCTCGGTCCGCAGCCCGAAGTAGGGGAACGGCGTCGCGGTGTAGACGGCCTGGAACGTGAGGTCCTTCTTCTTGGCCTTCTTCTTCGCGTGCCTGTCGTCCCGGTAGAAACCGGTCGTGACGTCGTTGGACTTCATCACCTTGGCGGCGACGCTGCCGCCGCCCTCCGCGGCGATCGTCGCCTGGATCCCGCCGACGTCGCGCGGGCGGATGAGCAGCGACGTGTCATCGCTGCTCAGCGCCTCCGCGTACCCCTCGTCGTCGACCGCGACCTCCGGCACCTTGGCCTTCTTCTGCAGGAGCGTCGCCAGCGTCAGCTTCCAGTGGTCGGACGGCCCGCGCAGGACGAACGCCATCAGCACCGTGTGCTCGCTCTTGGGCCTGCCCAGGACGGAGCGGTCGACCGACGCCACGAACCACTGCGGGTAGGCGGCGTCCTTCAGCTTCGGCACGTACAGCTTCGGCTCGCCGTAACCGAACCGCCGCACCGGATCGCCGTCGTAGGCGGCCTTGCGGAACTCGGCGGCGGTGAGCTGCGACTGGCCGTCGGACGTCCACGTCAGCGCGAGCCGCTCGTCGCCTGCGGCGCGGGCCACGTCCTCGTCGGTGACATAGGTACGGAACGCCCGCTCCGCGACCTCGGGGGTCAGCGGCACCGGCTCCGGCGGGGACGTCTCGGGCACGCCCGCGACGGGCCGCGCCTCCGTCCTGCTCTCGGCGCAGCCCGCGGCGGCGAGCGCGAGGATGAGCGGCACGACGGCCGCGATCACGCGCAGGAACCTGTGCACAGACCCGTCCCCCGGACCGAACTCCGTGCCGGCCGTCGTCGGCCGGCCTCCTCGGCCCGTGATTCTGCCATCCGTACACCATCGGCCGGTGCACGGGCGTCACCGCGAAGCGTACGCATCACGGCAAGGCCACTGCATAACGGCGATAGGCTCGGACCGTGGCAGGCATCGATCCGGAAGAGCAGCTCAAGGAGCTCGGCACGACGCTCACCAGCATCGAGCAGGTGCTGGACCTCGACGGCATGCGGCGCGACATCGCCGACCTGCGCGAGCAGTCGGCCGACCCCGACCTGTGGAGCGACCAGGAGCGCGCCCAGTCGGTGACCCGCCGCCTGTCGCACCTCGAAAGCGAACTGGGCCGGGTGGAGGGCCTCCGGCAGCGGCTGGACGACGCCGGCACCCTGTACGAGCTGGCCCGTGAGATGGACGACGCCGACACGCGCGCGGAGGCCGACGAGGAGCTCGCGGCGCTGAACAAGGCCGTCCAGCAGCTGGAAGTGCGCACGCTGATGTCGGGCGAGTACGACGCCCGGGAGGCGCTGGTCACCATCAACGCGCAGGCCGGCGGCGTGGACGCGGCCGACTGGGCCGAGCAGCTCCAGCGCATGTACCTGCGCTGGGCCGAGCGGCACGGCTACTCGACGGAGGTCTACGACACGTCCTACGCCGAAGAGGCCGGGATCAAGTCGACCACGTTCGCGGTGAAGGCCCCCTACGCGTACGGGACGCTGCGCGGCGAGCACGGCACGCACCGGCTGGTGCGGATCTCCCCGTTCGACAACCAGGGCCGCCGGCAGACGTCGTTCGCCGGCCTGGACGTCGTCCCGGTCGTGGAGCAGAGCGACCACGTCGACATCGACGACAGCGAGCTGCGGGTGGACGTGTACCGGTCGTCCGGGCCGGGCGGGCAGGGCGTCAACACCACCGACTCGGCGGTGCGGATCACCCACATCCCGTCCGGGATCGTGGTGTCCTGCCAGAACGAGCGCAGCCAGCTGCAGAACAAGGCCACGGCCATGAACGTCCTGCAGGCCAAGCTCCTGGAGCGCAAGCGCCAGGAGGAGGCGGCGAAGATGTCGGAGCTGCGCGGCGAGGGCACCAGCAGCTGGGGCACGCAGATCCGCAACTACGTGCTGCACCCGTACCAGATCGTCAAGGACCTGCGCACCGGCGTCGAGGCGGGCAACCCGTCGGCGGTGCTGGACGGCGACCTCGACGAGTTCATCGAGGCCGAGATCCGCTGGATGCGCCAGCAGGAGGCGGCGGTCTGACCCCGCCGGCCCGGCACCGGCCCGCCGCGTGATCGTTCCGCCGGGTCCCTGCGGCGGCGTCTTTCGACGGAGTTCCGCATTCACAGAGTGACTGCACGGTCACTCTGCGAGGATGACGCGTGGTCCGGATCACTGTCGCCATTCGGGGGGCTTCATGGCCGCACGCACGCACGTTCCGATCCTGGTGCCCGGCTGCCTGCTGGCCGCGGCGCTGGCCGCCGGCTGCTCCGGCAGCGGCGCGCCCGCCGAGGCGGCGAAGGCCGGCGGGGCGCCCGCGCTGAGCAAGGCGCAGGCACAGCAGGTGCTCACGTCCTACGCCGCGGCCGCGAACCGCGCGGGCAAGCGGCTCAGCGGCAGGCAGCTGCGCGCGGTCGAGGCCGACCCGCAGCTGTCCATGGACGTGGCCGCGCTGAAACTCCGCCGGAGCATCCGCAAGCGCCCGGCGAAGCTGGCCTTCTCGCACACCACGCTCTACATCCCGCGCCTGACCGGCTACCCGCACTGGTTCGCGGCCGACACCGTCACGGGCGCGGGCGACCGGGCGCTGCGGCACGCGCTGCTGTTCACGCAGGCCAAGGCGGGGGCGCCGTGGCTGCTGACCGCCGACCCGTTCCCGTCCGCACCGTCGCTCGGCACGATCGCCCTCGACCCGGACGGGTTCGCCACGCCCGTCGACCCCGCGGCGAAGGACCTCGCGGTCGCCCCCGGCAAACTGCCGCAGGCGCACGCCGCGCTGCTCACCGACGGGCCCGGCGCGTCCGGCGCCAAACTGCTCGCGGACGGGGCGAAGACCAACGAGACCTACAAGGCGCTCAAGCAGGGCGAGCAGACCCTCGCGCGGCGCGGCGTGACGCTGTCCTCCCGCTTCTCCCCCGCCTCCTACCGGACCTACGCGCTCCGCACCAAGGACCGCGGAGCGGTCGTCTGGTATGTCCTGAAGCAGAATGAGGCGTATTCGGCCGCGAAACGGGGCAGGTTGGCGGTGAGCGGGGATCTTGTCGGGCTCGCCCCGGCCAAGGCCGCCAGGACGCGCATGGACACCACCGTCCTCGTGCAGTACCTGGCCACCGTTCCGCCCAAGGGCCGCGCCACGGTCAGCGGCATGTACCGCAAGGCCGTCTCGGCGCACGGCTCCTGATCTCCGTCGGGTGCCGGGCGTTCCCGCTCTTCTGACCGCTGCAGCGAAACCGCCCGGCACCCGACGGTGCTTATTTGCTTTTCGTGGTGGCCGGGGTGGGTGCGTCCTGAGGCTTTACACTGGCGCGGCAAGTCTGACAATTCGTCCGCCGGGGTGAGTCGTGCGCCGTGCGCTTTGTGTGGCCGCTCTGCTGGGCGCGCTTGTCGGGTGTTCCTCGTCTGGGGCGGACGGGGGAGGGCGGGCGGACGAACCTCGCGGTACGCCTGCCGTTGCCGCTGATGAGTCGGTCAGAGTTCTTCGGGAGTGGACGGAGCGGCATAACGCGGCCATCACGTCGGGGGACGTGGGGCTTTGGCGTACGGCCGTTGTGGGGGCGTTGGAGGCTCCGGTCAGTGCTCGGGTGCGCACCTATGGGAAGTTGCCCGCGTCGGCGGAGATATCGCTGTTGAATCCCGTGTTCTACGTGCCTCGGTTGGACGGTTTTCCCAAGTGGTTCGGGGTTGCGGGGCTTGAGCGGTCGGGGGGTAAGGACCAGCAGGTTCTCGGGGTGTTCGTGAAGAGCGGAGAGAAGGACGGGTGGCGCGCTGCCCATTGGCTGACGTTTCAGGGGCAGCCGCCGCAGCTCGCCTATGACTCGCAGGGGTATGCGATTCCGGGGCCCGATCGCGGACTTCCCGCGGCACACGCCGAGTATCTGGCGAGTGGTGATGAGAGTGCCATTGTGCCGGACACCTACTCCAGGAACGCCCGTTCGAGGAAGGTCGGTGACTGGACGGGTGGGCCTGCGACGTTCACTCCCGGGCCTGGGGTGTCGTATGCCCTGCGCACTCAGGACGGCGGTTCGCTGGTCTGGTACGGAGTGAAGCAGGAGCAGCCCCTGAGCGGTGGCGAGGCGTCCACGTTGCCCGCTGAAGTGCGCGACTACCTGGCCAAGGACGGCGACGAGCCGGGCAAGACGGTCGATACCTCCTGGCAATGGCTGGCCATCGGCTACGCCCCGGCTTCCGGCAAGGGGCGCGTGCTGGGCGAGTCGGTTTCGCTGGCGTCCGCTCGCTGAGAAGCGCGTGGCGCCCGTCCCGGGAGCGGGACGGGCGCCAGTGGCCTCTTACGCTTCGGCCGTGGGCAGCGAGCTGGCCGTGACCAGGGTGCGGATCGCGCCCAGGGCCACCGAGAGGGTGGCCAGGTCGAAGCTGTCACTCTCCCAGATCTCGCTCAGCGTCTGCTGGGCGCGCTGGACGGCCGGCTTGTTCTTGTCCGCCCAGAGGATCATGCGCTCCTCGGGGCGTCCGCCGGGCTCGCTGGTGATCAGGACGTCCCGGGTGAGCGCCGAGTGCGCCGCGTACAGGTCGTCGCGGAGCGCGGAGCGCGCCAGCGTGCGCCACTTGTCGTCGCGGGGCAGCGCGATGATGCGTTCCCGCAGCCGGGACAGCTGGAGGCGGTCGGCCAGGTCGAAGTAGACCTCGGCGACCTCCTCCACCGGGCGGCCCGTGTCGTGCGCGACGCCGACCAGGTCGAACGTGGAGTAGGCCGGGACGAACGCGGCGCACTGCTCGGCCAGCTCGTCCGGCACGCCGAGTTCGGCGAACCCGTCGCGGCGCTGCTCGAACGCGGCCAGGTCGAGGCCGACGAGCAGCTTCGACGCCTGCGCGCCGAGGGTCGCGGCGCCGCCGCTGAAGAAGTCGATGCTCTCCCTTATGTCGAACGGGGGCCGCCGGTTGTGCAGCAGCCAGCGGGCGGCGCGCTCGGTCAGCTTCCGCGCCTCCAGCAGCATCGCGATCTGCGTCGACTCCTCCACCTGGTGGGACAGGCCCTCCACCGCGGCCCAGAAGCGCGGCATCTGGAACACGTCGCGGGCGACGAGGTAGGCGCGGGAGATGTCGGACGCCGACGCGCCCGTCTCCTCGTTCATCCGGAACACGAACGTGGAGCCGCTCGCGTTGACCACGTCGTTCACCACGGCCGTGGCGATGATCTCGCGGCGCAGGGCGTGCCGGTCCATGTAGGTGCGGAACCGCTCGCGCAGCGGGCTCGGGAAGTAGTCGACCAGCCACGACTCCAGGTAGGGGTCGTCGGGAAGGTCGGAGGCGACGATCTCGGCGTCCAGCGCGAGCTTGGCGTAGGCGAGCAGGACGGAGAACTCCGGGCCGGTCAGCCCGAGCCCGGACTGCCGCCGCTCCGCGAGCGCCTTGTCGTCCGGCAGGAACTCCAGGTGCCGGCTGAGCCGCCCGTCGCGCTCCAGCTTGCGCATGTACCGGGCGTGGACGTGCAGCATCGAGGGCGCCTGCGCGCGGGACGCGGCGAGCACCACGTTCTGCGCGTAGTTGTCGCGCAGGACGAGCCGCCCGACCTCGTCGGTCATCTCGTAGAGCAGGCCCTCGCGCTGCTTGCCGGTCAGCTCGCCGTCCCGCACGACCTGGTCGAGCAGGATCTTGATGTTGACCTCGTGGTCGGAGGTGTCGACGCCGGCGGAGTTGTCGATGAAGTCGGTGTTGATGATGCCGCCGCCGCGCGCGAACTCGATGCGGCCGAGCTGGGTCACGCCGAGGTTGCCGCCCTCGCCGACGACCTTGCAGCGCAGGTCGGCGCCGTCCACCCGGACCGGATCGTTGGCCTTGTCGCCGACCTCGGCGTTGTTCTCCAGCGACGACTTGATGTAGGTGCCGATGCCGCCGTTCCAGAGCAGGTCCACGGGCGCCTTGAGGACGGCCCGGATCAGCTCGTACGGGGTCAGCGCCTTCACGCCGTCCGCGATGCCGAGCGCGGCCCGGATCTGCGGGGTGACCTGGATCGACTTGGCGGTGCGGGGGAAGATCCCGCCGCCCTTGGAGATCAGCGCGGTGTCGTAGTCGGCCCAGCTGCTGCGCGGCAGCTCGAACAGGCGGCGGCGCTCGGCGAACGACGCGGCGGCGTCCGGGTCGGGGTCGATGAAGACGTGCCGGTGGTCGAACGCGGCGACCAGCCGGATGTGCTCCGACAGCAGCATCCCGTTGCCGAACACGTCCCCGGACATGTCGCCGATGCCGACGGCGGTGAAGTCCTCGTTCTGGACGTCCTTGCCGAGCGCCCGGAAGTGGTACTTCACCGACTCCCAGCCGCCGCGGGCGGTGATGCCCATCGCCTTGTGGTCGTAGCCGACGGACCCGCCGGACGCGAACGCGTCGCCGAGCCAGAACCCGTACTCGGCGGCGACGCCGTTGGCGATGTCGGAGAACGTCGCGGTGCCCTTGTCGGCGGCGACGACCATGTAGGTGTCGTCGCCGTCGTGGCGGACGACGTTCGGCGGCGGGACGACCTTGCCGTCCACGAGGTTGTCGGTCAGGTCGAGCAGGCCGGAGATGAAGTCCTTGTAGCAGGCGATGCCGGCCTTCTGCCACGCCTCCCGGTCGGCGGCCGGGTCGGGGAGCTGCTTGCCGACGAAGCCGCCCTTCGCGCCCGCCGGGACGATGACGGTGTTCTTCACCGCCTGCGCCTTGACCAGGCCGAGGATCTCGGTGCGGAAGTCCTCGCGCCGGTCCGACCAGCGGAGCCCGCCGCGCGCCACCGACCCGAACCGCAGGTGCACGCCCTCGACCTCCGGCGAGTACACGAAGATCTCGTACACGGGACGCGGCTGCGGCAGGTCCGGGATGCGCGCCGGGTCGAACTTCATCGCCAGGTACGGCTTGCCCTGGTAGTGGTTCGTGCGCAGCGTCGCCTGGACGAGCGCCAGGTAGGCGCGGAGGATGCGGTCCTCGTCGAGGCTGGCGACGTCGTCGAGCTTGCCCTGGAGCTCCTCGGTGATGCCGGCGCTGCGCTCCTCCTCGCCGCCCTGCAGGGACGGGTCGAGGCGGGACTCCCACAGCCGGACGACCAGCCGGGTGATGGAGGCGTTGCGCAGCAGCACCTGCTCCACGTACCGCTTGGAGAACGCCATGCCGGTCTGCCGCAGGTACATGGCGTAGGCGCGCAGGATCATCGCCTCGCGCCAGTTCAGCCCGACGTGCAGGACGAGCGCGTTGAACCCGTCGTTCTCGATCTCGCCGCGCCACAGCGCCGTGAACGCGTCCTGGAAGAGGTCCTTGATGGCCTCCTCGGCGACGTCCGCCGGCGGGACGTACCGCAGCCCGAGGTCGTAGATCCAGAACCGGCGGTCGTCGGAGGTGCGGATCTCGTACGGGCGCTCGTCTATCACCTCGACGCCCATGTTCTGCAGCAGCGGCAGCACCCGGGACAGCGAGATCGGCTCGCCCAGCCGGTAGATCTTCAGCCGCCGCTCGCCCGGCTCGGCGCTGAACGGCTCGTACAGGTTGATGGAGGTGTCGCCGTCCGCGCCGAGCTCGTCGAGGCGGCGCAGGTCGGCGACGGCGGTGCGGGCGGGGAAGTCGGCCTTGTAGCCCTCGGGGAACGCCTCCCCGAACGCGCGGCCGAGCGTCCCGGAACGTTCCTCTCCGCACTGCTCGACGACCGCGTCGGCGAGGTCGTCCTCCCAGGAGCGGGTGGCGTTCGCGAGCCGCTCCTCCAGTTCGGCGACGTCCACGTTCGGCAGCGGGCGGCCGCGCTCGCCGCGGACGACGACGTGCAGCCGCGCGAGCAGCGACTCGGTCACGTTCGCGCTGTAGTCGACGCTGACGCCCTCGAACGCCTGCTTCAGCAGGTCCTGGATGCGGAGCCTGACCTTGGTGGTGTAGCGGTCGCGCGGCAGGTACACCATGCACGACATGAAGCGGCCGTACAGGTCCTTGCGGAGGAACAGCTTCAGCTGGCGGCGCTCCCGCAGCCGCAGCACGCCGAGCGAGATCTTCAGCAGGTCGTCGACGGAGATCTGGAACAGCTCGTCGCGCGGGTAGCTCTCCAGCACCTCGACGAGGTCCTGGCCGTCGTAGCTGTCGCGGGTGAACCCGGCGAGTTCCAGCACCTCGTCCAGCTTGCGCTTCAGGACGGGCACGTGCGCGATCGACTCGCTGTAGGCGACGTGCGTGAACAGGCCGAGGAAGCGGCGCTCGCCGACGACCTCGCCGGCGTCGCCGAACTTCTTCACCCCGATGTAGTCGAGGTACAGGGGCCGGTGGACGGTGGAGCGCGAGTTCGCCTTCGTCAGCACCAGCAGGTGCTTCTCCGTCGCCCGCTCGCGGACCTCGGGCGGCAGCGCGGCGAAGCTGTCGGACTCGCGCTTGTCGCTGCGCAGCAGGCCGAGGCCCGTGCCCGGCTCGGGCCGCAGCGCCGTGCCGTCGCCGGTGAGCGTGTAGTCGCGGTAGCCGAGGAAGGTGAAGTGCCCGTCGCGCAGCCAGTCGAGCAGCTCGACGCCCTCGGCGAGCTCCTTGTCCGGCAGCGGGGGCCGCTTCTCCTTGATCGCGGCGGCGATCTCGCCGGCGCGGGCGCGCATCTTGGCCTCGTCCTCGAAGGCGACCCGGACGTCCTGCAGGACGCGGAGCAGGTCGCTCTCCAGCGCGTCGAGGACGGCGCGGTCGCTGGTGCGGTCCACCTCGATGTGGATCCAGGACTCGTCGACGTCGGCGTCGCTGTCCAGCTTATGGCGGAACGCCTTCAGGTGGCCGGCGACGTCGCGGTCGACGCCGAGCAGCGGGTGGACGATCAGGTGCGTGGTCAGCTGGTGCCGGGTCAGCTCCATCGTCACCGAGTCGACCAGGAACGGCATGTCGTCGGTGACGACCTGGACGACGGTGTGGCCGGGGTCCCAGCCGCACTCCTCCACCGTCGGCGTGAAGACGCGCACCTTCGCCCGCCCCTGCGGGCGCTCCTCGCCGAGGACCCGGTGCGCCATCGCCGGGCCGCCGATGTCGGCCGGGTCGCGCGCCAGCAGGTCCTCGTGGGCGACCTGCCGGTAGTAGAGGCGGAGGTAGTCGACGACCTCCGCCACGTCCCCGTCGCGCGCCCCCGGGCGCTGCGCGCACGTCTCAGCGGCCCGCCGGAGCAGGTCGTCCTTCGCTTGATCGAGCATGCCGCTCATCAACAACTCCCCTTGAGACCCTTCGCCACCTCGTTGTGGCGCCGCTCACTTCACGAGCGTAGCCAGGAATCACCGCAAAGCCGACCTGCCGAGCAGCAAGCCCAACGTGGCCTACGCCACCCTGCCGGCCCACCCCTGCCAGGGCGGCCGGCCACTGCGACCGGTTCCCATGCCCGTCGTATCAGAACGGGGACGTCAGCCGCTGTTCACCTGGCCGGTGCCCGGCCCCGGAGTGCCGGACGGATCGGGCGGGTCCGGCGGGTCCGGCGTGGGATCGGTGGGCTCGACCGGCGGCGGCGACGACTTCGTGGGCGTGGTCGCCGTCGGCGTATCCGGCTGCGTCGGGCTGCCGGACGGCGTCGGGGTCTCGGACGGCGACGGGGACCCGGTCGGGCTCTGCGTGTACGCCGGGCCCGTCGTCCGCTGCTCCGGCCGGTGCGTCGTCGGCGGCGCCATGCTCGGCATCACGCTGCTCGACCCGGGCGGCGCGCTCGGGTCGCTGACCTTCTGCCCGGCCTTGCCGTTGTCGCCGGAACCGAGCATCAGCACGGACGAGACCACCACGATCGCGACGAACAGCGCGGCGGCGCCCGCGAGCGCGGCGGAACGTCCGGAACCGGCGAGCGCGTGCCGCAGCCCGCCGCGGCCGTCCGGGCCGCCCTGCTCCCCCACCGTGACGAGGTCGGGCGGCAGCGTACTGTCGGCGCCCCACCCGGCCGGTGCGGGCAGCCGCTCGTCCTCGCGGGCGGCCGGGTCGGTCTCCACCGGCGCGCCCGCGTCCTGGAACACGGCGGCCGGGATCTCCGAGCCGTCGAACTCGCCGGCGGCGTCATCGTCGTCGAAGACCGGGTCGTCGCCGAACACCGGGTCCGGGTCGAACAGCTCGTCGTCGGCCTCGGCGGCGCGCACGGACCCGGCCGCGAGCATCGCGGTCTCGTCGGTGCCGCTGGACCGCGGCGCGGGGCGTCCCGCGCTCTCCTCGTGCCCGAGCAGCCGCATCAGCACCTGCCGCGCGCCGGGCCGCAGCTCCGGGTCCTTCTCCAGGCAGTCGAGCACCAGTTCGCGCAGCGCCCCGCCGAGGTCGCCGAGGTCGGGCTCCTCGTGCAGGATCCGGTTGATCACGGCGGGGATGGTGTCCTGCCCGAACGGGGGCTCCCCGGTCGCGGCGAACACCAGCGTCGCCGCCCAGCAGAACACGTCCGCGGGCGTGCCGACCTCGTCGCCGCTGATCTGCTCGGGCGCCATGTAGGACGGGGTGCCGATCACCCGGCTGGTGAGCGTGGTCGCGCCGCTGATCGCGCGGGCGACGCCGAAGTCGATGACGCGCGGGCCGTCCGGGCCGATCAGCACGTTGTGCGGCTTGAAGTCGCGGTGGACGATCTTGGCCTGGTGGATGGCCGCGAGCGCCGTCGCGGTGCCGACGGCGAGCCGGTCCAGCGCCGCGCCGTCGAGCGGGCCCGCGTCCAGGACCTGCTGGTTCAGCGACGGGCCCGGCACGTACTCGCTGACGATGTAGGGGCGGTCGCCGTCCGCGTCCGCGTCGATCACCTGGGCCGTGCAGAACGGCGCGACCTGCTTGGCGACCTCCAGCTCCCGCAGGAACCGGGCGCGCGCCCGCTCGTCGGAGGTCAGCTCGGCGTGCAGCAGCTTGATCGCGACCTGCCGGCCGTCCTCGTCCACGCCGAGGAACACCGTGCCCTGACCGCCCTCGCCCACCCTGCCGATCAGGGCGTACGACCCCAGCCGATCCGGGTCACCGGATCGCAGCGCCCCAACCTCCATGCGTGGAACCGTCCCTCTCCTCGATCGACGGGCCGCCTGATTCCGGGCCCGGATCACCCTCCGACTGTGTGACGCCCGACCCCCGAGGGAAGTTCACCCGATCCGGCGGGGTACCACCCTAATGGCGTCACTTCCCACAGCGATACCGCCGCGCACGATGTCACACAAGCGAGACTGGGGGCATGTCAACGCTCGACGGGCGCCGCGTCCACACGCGCGCCGACCTCATGGCCGAGCACGGGCTCGGGCGCAGCACGCTGGAGAAGTGGTACCGCGAACGCGCGTCCAACGGCCATCCCGAACCGGCCGGGACGGTCGGCTCCCAGCTCGCCTGGGACGCCGGCGAGTGGGACCGCTGGTACGCCGCGCACCGCCTCCGCGACGTCCCGCCGGGCCTCGCGACGCGCGACGAGCTGGCGGCCCGGCACGGCGTCAGCCGCCACCGCCTCAAGCAGCTGTGGGCGGACCGGGCCGCCAACGGCCATCCCGACGTCGCCCACCGGTCCGGCAAGGCCATGTACTGGGACGAGGCCGCCTGGACGTCCTGGTACCGCGGCCTCGGTGACCGTCCCGCCGCCGAAGACCCCGACGACCTCGTCACGCTGGCGGACGCGGCCCGCATCCTCGGCCTCGCCCAGACGAGCGTCACCGTGTACGCCGGGCGCCCGCCCGCCGGCTGGCCGGAACCGGCCCAGGTGGAGCCGCTGCGCGGCGGCCGCGTCCGCCGCCTCTACCGCCGCCGCGACATCCTCGCCTACGCCGCCTCCCGCACCCGCTGATCTTCCACATTCTCGGTACGCTGAGGATATCTCGCCCGTATGATGTCACCGTCTGTCGCTACGAGGGAGCTCAGTGTCATGGCAGTTGCGGCCGTCGCGCGTTACACGCTGTCGGACACCCCGTATGCCCTGTGGGTGCGGGGAGAACTCGCCGACGCGATCGGCCTCCCGAAGGACGGCAGCCGGGTCGAGGTCGTCGGAGGAGAAATCGTCGTGTCCCCCAGTCCAACGCTGGACCACAACTACATCCTGGACGACATCCACGATGCGCTGCACGACGCACGGACCGCCGACCCCGCCTTCCCTTGGACAGCGGCGCGTACGAGTGACCTGAACCTGGTTCCCGCCGAGCAAGGCTGCGTTCCCGACCTCAACATCCTCGACAGGGAGACACGTCTGGACACTCGGCGCCGCAAGGCCAAGCGGCTGCTGCCGAACGAGGTCGAAGCGGTCATCGAGGTCACCTCGCCGTCCAACGCGAAAGACGACCGGCCACCGAAGCTCCTGCACGATGCCACCACGAAGTGGAGCGGCTATGCCCGTTCCGGCATCCCGTTCTACCTGCTCATCGACCGTGACCCGCGCATGCCCGGGGTCACCCTCTACGGTGAGCCGGACCTACGGGCGGGCACGTACGAGGTCCTGCAGACCTGGAAGTTCGGTGACGTCGTCCGGCTCCCAGAGCCGCTCGGCTTCGAGATCAGCACGGAACTCTGGGAGCCCTGGAACGAGTGATCGCTACGGGGTGAAGTGGGTGAGGACCTCGGGGTTGGCCATGGAGTCGCGGTTGGCGGCCCGGTCGACCGGGGTGCCCTGGAGGATCTTGCGGACGGGGACCTCCAGCTTCTTGCCCGACAGTGTGCGCGGGATGCCGGGGACGGCGGTGATCTCGTCCGGGACGTGCCGGGGCGACAGCGACGACCGGATCTCACGCCGGAGGTTCTGCACCAGTTCATCGGTGAGGTCCGCGCCCTCGGCGAGCTGTACGTACAGGAGCAGCCGGCCCTCTTGCCCGAGGCGGCCGGTGTCGATGACGAGGCTGTCGGCGATCTCCTCGAACGCCTCGACGACCCGGTAGAAGTCGGACGTGCCCATGCGGACGCCGCCGCGGTTGAGGGTGGAGTCGGAGCGGCCGTAGATGACGCAGCCGCCGCCCGGCAGGATCTTTATCCAGTCGCCGTGCCGCCACACGCCGGGGTACATGTCGAAGTAGGAGTCGCGGTAGCGGTTGCCGTTCTCGTCGTTCCAGAAGTACACCGGCATGGACGGCATCGGTTCGGTGATGACGAGTTCGCCGACCTCGTCCACGACCGGTTTGCCGTCCTCGGCGAACGCCTCGACCTTGGCGCCGAGGCCGCGGCACTGGATGACCCCGGCGCGCAGCGGAAGCAGTGGCGACGGGCCGACGAAGCCGGTGCACAGGTCGGTTCCGCCGGAGAAGGAGCCGAGCAGCAGGTCCTTGCCGACAGCGTCGTAGACCCACGCGAAGCCCTCGGGCGGGAGCGGCGAGCCGGTGGAGCCGATGCCGCGCAGCCCGGACAGGTCGTGCTCCTCGCCGGGGCGGCGGCCCTCCTTCGCGGACGCCGTGATGTAGGGCGCACCCACACCCATGTAGGTGACGCCGTTCTCGGCGGCCAGCGACCACAGGTCGAGCGGGGCGCCGTCGTACATGACGATGGTGGAGCCCACCAGGAGGCCGCCGATGAGGTAGTTCCACATCATCCAGCCGGTGGTGGTGAACCAGAAGAAGACGTCCTCGGGGCCGAGGTCCTGGTGGAACGACAGGGCCTTGAGGTGTTCGAGGACCACACCGCCGTGCCCGTGGACGATCGGCTTGGGCAGACCCGTCGTCCCGGACGAGTAGACGACCCACAGGGGGTGGTCGAACGGGACGTCCTCGAACTCCAGCGCGTCGCAGTCGGGCCGGGGCAGTTCGCCGTAGTGCATGCCCACCCGCAGCCCGTCGGGCGTCGCGGCCGGGTCGAGGTACGGGATCAGGACGGTCGCGGCCAGGCTGGGCAGCGCCGCCTCGATCTCGCCGACGATCTCGCGCCGGTCGAACCGCTTGCCGTTGTAGGCGTAGCCGTCCACGGCGATCAGGACCTTCGGCTCGATCTGCGCGAACCGGTCGATGACCGAGGACGATCCGAAGTCGGGCGAGCACGACGACCAGATCGCGCCGAGCGACGCCGCCGCCAGGAAGCAGATCAGCGCCTCGGGGATGTTCGGGACGTAGGCGGCGACCCGGTCGCCCCTGCCGACGCCCAGGTCGGCGAGGCCCGCGCGGACCTCCGCCACGTGCAGCGCCAGCTCCCGGTAGGTCAGCACCCGGTGCCCGCCGGCCTCCGACCGGAAGATCACCGCCGTCTCGTCCGGGGTCTCGCCGGCCCGCCGCAGCGCGTTCGCGGCGTAGTTGACGGTCGCGCCGGGGAACCACCTGAGGCCGTCCACCGGCATGGGGCCGCCCGTCCGGACGGGGCCGTCACCGCGCTCGCCGACGACGCCGAAGTACGACCAGATCGCGTCCCAGAACGCGTCAACCTCCGTGACCGACCAGTTCCAGAGCTCGTCGTAGGACTCCGCGCGGACGCCCCGCTCCCACAGCCAGTGGACGAACCGGGTCGCCCGCGCGTCCGCGACGACCTCCTCCGACGGCTCCCACAGCGCCGAACCCTCGGAAACCCCACCGGCCATCTCGTTCCCTCCCCTGCCGCGCCACGGCGCGCGGCCATCCCAATATCGGCCCGGCCCCGCACACCGCGCAACCTGCCCGTTCCACCCGCCGCTACGCGTTCGGCGCCCCGCCCTATCCCAGGCGAAGGCCCACCCGGGGGCAACCGCCGCCGGCCACACATCAACTGCCTCTCCTATGCCCGCCGACCACACAAACCGGTTATCCACAGAACCGAATTCCAGTTCCGGTGGTCTCCGGGGCGCCGGAGACTGGAGGGCACCTACACGAGGAGGGAGCAGGCCCATCAATGCGAAACCACGACCGATGCCCGGTCTGCACAGCGTCCAACGCGCACCCGACGCGGCGCGCCGCACGCCCGACGCGGTGCACCGCACGTCCAGCGCAGTGCACCGCACGTCCAGCGCGGTGCGCCGCACGCCCGACGCGGTGCGCCGCATCGCCGCCCGGCGGGGATCAGAGACGGGTGAGGTCGGCCACGGCGGTGACCACGGCGTTGGTATCGGCGAGCGTGGCGAGGACGGTCTCGGCGCCGGCGGCGCGGAGTTCGGCCTCGGTGGCGCTGCCGGTGGCGACCGCGATGATCGGGGAGCCGGCGATGTGGGCCGCCTGGATGTCGCGGGGCGAGTCGGCGATGTACACGGTCGCGGCCTCGGGGTAGCTCGTCCCGTGCCGGTCGCCGGCGCGGGTGCGGGCCAGTTCGAGGAGGGCGGCCTTGCTGTAGACGCCGTTCTCGTAGCCGCCCGCGCCCAGGTCGAGGCGGTTCGCGAGGCCCAACTCCCGGACCTTCAGCACGGCGTTCGGCTGGATGGATCCAGTCAGCACGGACTGCACCACGCCGGGGACGTGCGCGAGCGCCTCGACGGCCTCCCCGGCACCGGCCAGGACCCGCCCGTGGGCGCGCAGGTCGGCGCGCCGGGACGCGAACGCCTCCGCGAGCGCGTCGAAGAACGCGGGCAGGTGGTCATCGGTGGTGACGACGTCGTTGAACGCCAGCGTCTCGAAGATGATCTCGGACTCGGTGCGCCCGGGGGTGGGCGCGAGCCGGACGAGCGGCCGCCCGATCGTGCGCTGGAACGCCTCGGCGTAGGCGTCCCGGGTGACCCGCCCGACGTCGACCAGGGTGTGATCGATGTTCCACAGCACCAGACGGTTCAGCGTCGACATCCCGTTCCCATGCGCGGTCGGAGGAGCGTGGGCGGGCGCGCGGACCCGGCACTCGCCACGGTGAGCGACCTTATCGTCCGACCTCCACGCCCCCACCGCAACCGCCCGTGCACGCCGAAACCCGAGCACCCACCCCCCAACCCCCGAAGCAACACCTCACCCCCGCCCACAACCGGCTGGGCGCGCGGGCCGGTCGCCTTCGTGACCGGGCGGATACGCCGCCACGGCTGCCCGCACGCGGCCGTGGCCGGCGGTGCGGAGAAAGGCGGCAACGAACCATGCGTCATGACCGACCGACCTCCTTGGGGCGTGCCCGGCGGGCGGCGTCAGGGGCCCATGTGGGGGTAGCGGTAGTCCGTCGGCGGGACGAAGGTCTCCTTGATGGAGCGGACGCTCGTCCAGCGGGTGAGGTTGAAGATGGAGCCGGCCTTGTCGTTGGTGCCGGAGGCGCGGGCACCGCCGAACGGCTGCTGGCCCACGATCGAACCGGTCGGCTTGTCGTTGATGTAGAAGTTCCCGGCGGCGAACCGGAGCTTCTCGGTGGCCTCGGCGGCAGCCGCACGGTCCTCGGCGATGATCGCGCCGGTGAGACCGTACTCGGAGACGCCCTCCATCTGGGTGAGGACGGTGTCGTAGTCGCCGTCGTCGTAGACGTGCACGCCGAGGATCGGGCCGAAGTACTCGCGGGTGAAGATCTCGTCGGTCGGGTCCGACGACTCCAGGACGGTCGGGCGGACGAAGTAGCCGCGCGAGTCGTCCAGTTCCCCGCCGGTCAGGATCTTCATGGTGTCGATGCCGCGGGCGCGTTCGATCGCCGCGCGGTGCTTGGCGAACGCGCGGTCATCGATGACGGCGCCCATGAACACGGACAGGTCCTCGGCGACGTTGCCCATGGTGAGGGCCTCGGTCTCGGCGCAGAAGTCGTCCCGTATGCGGTCCCAGACGGAACGCGGGATGTACGCGCGGGACGCGGCGGAGCACTTCTGCCCCTGGTACTCGAACGCGCCGCGGACGAGCGCCGTCTTCAGCACGGCGGGGTCGGCGGACGGGTGCGCGACCACGAAGTCCTTGCCGCCGGTCTCGCCGACGATCCGCGGGTAGCCCTTGTAGCCGGAGATGTTCTCGCCGATCGTCCGCCAGAGGGCCTGGAACGTGGCGACCGACCCGGTGAAGTGCAGCCCGGCGAGGTCGGGGTGCCGCAGCGCCACATTGGACACCGCCCGCCCGTTCCCGGTCACCATGTTGATCACACCGGGCGGCAGCCCGGCGGCCTCCAGCAGCCGCATCGTGAAGTGCGCGGCGAGCTGCTGCGTCGGGGACGGCTTCCAGACCACGACGTTGCCCATCAAGGCGGCCGAGGTCGGCAGGTTCCCGGCGATCGCGCTGAAGTTGAACGGGGTGATGGCGAGGACGAAGCCCTCCAGCGGCCGGTACTCCAGCCGGTTCCACACGCCCGGCGGCGACAGCGGCTGCTGCTCGTGGATCCGCCGCGCGTACCCGACGTTGAACCGCCAGAAGTCGATCAGCTCGCAGGCGGCGTCGATCTCGGCCTGCTGCACCGACTTGGACTGGCCGAGGATCGTGGCGGCGTTCAGCGTGGCCCGCCACGGCCCGGCGAGCAGCTCGGCGGCGCGCAGGAAGATCGCGGCGCGGTCGTCGAACGCCATGGACCGCCACGCGGGCGCGGCCTCCTCCGCCGCGATGACGGCCTCGGCGACGTCCGCCTCGGTGGCGTCGCCCATGCGCCCGAGGACGTGCGCGCGGTTGTGCGGCTCCACCACGTCGATGGGGGTGCCCGCGCCCATGCGCCGCTCCCCGGCGATCGTCATCGCCAACTCGGTCTGCGTCCCGCCGAGCTCCTTGATCCGCGCTTCCAGCGCGGCCCGCTCCGCACTGCCCGGCGCATACCCCTTGACGGGCTCGTTCACCGGTATCGGCACGTTCGTGACGGCGTCCATCCCACGGCTCCCTGCGCTCCGACAACGTTGTCGACCTGCCGGGCACCTACCCGCCACAACCGAAATATCGACTCGCCCAAGCAGACGCCCGAGACGGCGGGTCAGGGAAGGAGGTCGGGGAGTTCCTGGGTGGCGTACCAGAGGAGGTCGTGGCCCTCCGCGCCGTCCACGGTGAAGCGGGCGTCTTCGTCGCCGGTGTCGGCGGCGGTGAGGGCTTCGACCGCGGCGGTTATGTCGGGGACGGCGCCGGGGTCGTCTACGTGGCCTGAGGCGATCTTCTTCCACGGGATGGTCGTGGAGAGTTCGACCAGGGCGCGGTCGCCGTTGCCCAGGTCCGTGTTGGACCAGGTGATGGCGGTGTCGGGCACCTCGGCGGCCAGGACGACGCGGCGGCGCGCGGCGGACGGGTCGGCGGCGAGGAGGCGGAGGGAGGCGCGGGCGGCGGCGGTCATCGCCGCGTACTCCAGCTCCTCCAGGTCGCCGCTCGCGTACCACTCGCGGAGCGCGGGCGTGACCGCGTGGGCGGCGAGCGGCGCGGGGCCGACCTCCCGCGCGGCGTGGACGCCGGCGAGAAGCGGCAGCGTGGACGGCAGATAGACGCGCATGACGGTCAGCAGTCTGCCAGACCGTCAGGGCAGGAGGTTCAGGACGCGCAGTTCGGCGATCGTGGTGTCGGGGGCGGTGTGGTGGATGCCGCGGATGCCGAGGGCCTCGGCGGCCCGGATGTTGTGCTCGATGTCGTCGATGAAGACGCATTCGGCGGCGTCCAGGCCGAGGAGGTCCAGGGCGTGCCTGAAGATGCGCTCGTCGGGCTTGCGCATGCCGACCTCGGCGGAGATCACGACGGCGTCGAACAGGTCGGCGAACAGGTCGCGCGGGTAGTCGTTGCCCCACGAGTTGGACAGCAGCGCGGTGCGGGTCCCGGCGGCGCGGGCGGCGCGGAGCGCGGCGTACATCGGCTCTACCGGGGCGAACGCGCCGAACATGCGGGCGATGAGGCCGGCGGCCTCGACCGGGCCGCCGTCCACGGTGAGCAGTTCGCCGGCGAGGAGGCGCTCGAACTCGGCGACGGCGAGGGAGCCGTCCTCCAGCCCGTGGATCGGGTTCGTCCCGGCGCCGTCGTAGGCCTGCTTCACCCAGGCGCGCATGACGTTCTTGTAGTGCTCGGCGTCGATGCGGTCGGCGGCGAGCCAGACGGCGATGGCGTCGGCGAGGGGGGACGTCAGCACGCCGCCCCAGTCGGTGATGACGGCTTTGACCGGTCGTTCGGAGGGCACGGCCCGATGGTAGGCGATCCCGGCCCCATCGACCGAATCTCGTTCTGCCAGAATGCGCGCATGGACTTCGAACTCAGCCCGAAGGCACGCGAGTACCAGGAACGCCTCCAGGAGTTCATGGACGGGTTCGTCTACCCGGCGGAACCGGTGTACGCGGCATGGCGGGCGGAGAACGACCCGCACGCGCTGCCGCCGGTCGTCGAGGAGTTGAAGGCGGAGGCGCGCAGGCGCGGGCTGTGGAACCTCTTCCTGCCGGACGTGTCCGGGCTGACGAACCTGGAGTACGCGACGCTCGCGGAGCTGACCGGCCGGTCGCCCGACCTCGCGCCGGAGGCGGTCAACTGCGCCGCGCCCGACACCGGGAACATGGAAGTACTGCACATGTTCGGGACGGACGAGCAGAAGCGGCAGTGGCTGGAGCCGCTGCTGAACGGCGAGATCCGCAGCGCGTTCGCGATGACCGAGCCCGAGGTCGCCTCGTCCGACGCCACCAACATCACGACCTCGATCGTCCGGGACGGCGACGAGTACGTGATCAACGGCCGCAAGTGGTTCATCACCGGCGCCGCCGACGAGCGCTGCAAGATCTTCATCGTGATGGGCAAGACGGACCCGGACGGGCCCGTCCACCGGCAGCAGTCGCAGGTGCTGGTGCCCCGCGACGCCCCGGGGCTGACGATCGTCCGGCATCTGCCGGTGTTCGGCTACCAGGACCAGCACGGCCACTCGGAGATCCTGTTCGAGGACGTCCGGGTGCCGGTGTCCAACCTGATCGCCGCGGAGGGCGACGGGTTCATGATCGCGCAGGCGCGGCTCGGGCCCGGCCGCATCCACCACGCCATGCGGGCGCTCGGCATGGCCGAGCGGGCGCTGGAGCTGATGTGCCGGCGCGCCGTCGAGCGGGTCGCGTTCGGCGGCCCGCTCGCCAAGCAGGGCGTGGTCCGGCAGCAGATAGCCGAGTCGCGGATGGCGATCGAGCAGGCCCGGCTGCTCACGCTGAAGACCGCCTGGCTGATCGACGGGCACGGGTCGAAGGGCGCCCGGTCCGAGATCGCCGCGATCAAGGTGGTCGTGCCGCGGATCACCCACGAGGTGCTCGACCGCGCGATCCAGATCCACGGCGGCGCCGGGGTATCCGACGACACGCCGCTCGCCGCGATGTACAGCTGGGTCCGCGCCATGCGGATCTTCGACGGTCCGGACGAGGTACACGTCCGCACCGTCGCCCGCCAGGAACTGCGCCGCTACGAGCACTGATCCCGCCCCAGCAGGACGTGTCCGTGACCACGCGATCGATGCGCAGACGATCGCATGGTCACGGATCCCCCAATCGGCCGACGTCTCCCCCGCCGATCCGCCTCCCCGATCCGCCCCCCGGTCCGCCGGCCCCCTCACCCCACGGCCTCCGGACTAACGCCCAACCGGCCTAGTGCGATGTCCACGGACGCCGACCGGGCTACCACATAGTTGATCTGCGGCGTGTTGTTGCTTTCCACGCGCTCATAACAACAACACGCCGCAGATCAACGCACCCGGCGAACCTTGGTGGACACCGCACCGGGCAGCCGACCCCCGGCCCCCTCTCCCCGGTTCAACCGCCTGCGCGGCCCGTCGCCGGTTCCCTCTCTGATTCACCGGCCTACACGGCCGATCCCCGGTCCCTCTCCCCGGTTCGATCGCCTGCGGGGTCGGTCGTCGGGCCCCTCTTCCTGGTTCGACCGTTTACGCGGCCGGTTTCCGGGGCCCCCCGGGTGCCGGCTCTGCGCGGCCGGGTTCCGGGTTCTTCGTTCGGGGGTATTGGGGCCCGTACGGGCGGTTTTCGGTCGGTGGTTCTTCGGGTCGGGGCCTGTGTGGGCGGTTCCCTCGCCGGGCGCTGGGGGTGCGTGGTTGGTCGGTGGACTCGGCCGCCGGGGGGCGGGCCCTGCACGGCCCGTTCCCGGTCTCCTCTTTTTCGATGCACCGGGCCTGCGCGCGGGTGGCTGGTCGGTGTCCAGTTCGGTCGTGGTCAGGCTGAGCGCAGCCGTTGCAGGGCCTCCCGGACGCCGCCGTCCGCCTCCTCCAGCACGGTCGTCGCGCGTGCCGCGGGCACCTCGCCGAGCAGCGAGACCAGCGCGACGCGGGTGTTCCCCCCCGCCTCGGTGAGCGCGTTCTCGCAGGTCCGGGTGTCCATGCCCGTCGCCTCCGTGAGGATGCGCACCAGCCGGGCGCGCAGCTTGGAGTTCAGCGCGTTGACGCTGACCATCAGGTTGGAGTAGGTGCGGCCCATCCTGATCATCAGCGTGGTGGAGAAGGAGTTGAGCACGAGCTTGGTCGCCGTGCCCGCCTTCATCCGGGTGGATCCGCTGATCACTTCGGGGCCGGTGGCGAGGCCGATGTGCACCTCCACCTCGTCCCCGTAGGGGGTGTGCGGGTTGCAGCTGATCAGCGCGGTGCGCGCCCCGACCGCGGCGGCGGCGCGCAGCGCCCCCACCACGTACGGGGTGCGCCCGCTCGCCGCGATGCCGATCGCGACGTCGCCGGGCCGGACGTCGCGGGCGTCGCGGCGGCCGAGCTCGACGTCGTCCTCCACGTCGGAGACCGCCTGGGACAGCGCGCCCGGCCCGCCGGCGTGGTGGGCGACCACCCGGCCCCAGATGCCGAACGTCGGCGGCAGTTCGGCGGCGTCCAGCACCGCGAGCCGGCCGGACGTGCCGGCGCCGAAGTAGTGCACGCGGCCGCCCGCGCGCAGCGACGCGACGGCGAGGTCCACCAGCCGGGCGATCTCCGGCAGGACGGTGGCGACGACCATCGGCACGGCCGCGTCCTCGGAGTTGATCAGTCGCAGCACCTCCATGGTCGGCAGCGTGTCGACGTCGAGGGTCCGGGGGTTCCGGCCCTCGGTGGGGAGCTCGCAATCGATCACCGACGCCTCCGGTCGGGTCGCACGGTCCGTCCGCGGACCGCCTCGAATGTGGCTTCCAGGGCCTTGCGGGTCGGCCCGTAGGTGCGCTGCGCCACTCCGACGAAGAGGCAGTCGACCACGGTGAGCTGCGCCAGCCGGCTGGCGGTGGCGCCGGAGCGGAAGGTCGTCTCCCGCGCGGCCGTCGTCAGGATCAGGTCGGCCGCCTCCGCGATGGGGGACTTCGGGAAGTTGGTGAGCGCCACGGTCTTGGCGCCCCGGGTCTTCGCGACCTCCAGCGCGTCGATGGTCTCCACCGTCGCGCCGGTGTGCGAGATGCCGATCGCGACGTCGCCGCTGCCGAGGACGGCGGCGCTGGTGAGCATGATGTGCGCGTCCGCCCAGGCCGAGCACACCCGGCCGATGCGGTGCAGCTTCTGCTGGAAGTCGGCCGCGACGAACGCGCTCGCGCCGACGCCGTACACGTCGACCCGCTCGGCGGCGACGACCGCGTCCACGACCTGTTCCAGCATCTTGATGTCGAGCTGCGCGGCGGTCTCCTCGACGGCCCGCGCGTCGGCGAAGGTGACCTTCTCGACGATCTGCTCCAGCGAGTCGTCGGGGCTGATGTCGCTGCCGATGACGCGGCCGCCGGACGCGCTCTGCGCCCGTCCGGCCTCGGTCGCGAGGGTGAGCCGCAGCTCGGGGTAGCCGTGGAAGCCGATCGCGCGGCAGAACCTGATGACGGTGGTCTCGGACGTGCCGCAGGCCTGGGCGAGCTCGGTGATGGTGGAGTTGGCGACCCCTTCGGGGTCGTCGATGACGCGTTGCGCGACTCGTCGCTCGGCGGGGGGCAGCGAGGGCAGCAGCGAGCGGACCCGCACCACGGTGCTCAGCGGTGTGGTGTCCCTGCCGGACGCCGCCGATTCCGGTGGTGCGCCGTGCTCCCCCGTGATCCCCCGCTCGGGGCCCTGGTCGGGGCCGATGGGTTTCCTCATGGAGGAAATTTTCTTACGCACAGGATGTCACGTCAACGGTAGAAAAGGCTACGGTCGCCATGTGTTGACCCATTTGGCCGGTCCTTACGTGGTCGGTATCGACGCGGGTGGCACGAAGACCCGCTGCGTCGTGCTGACGCTAGGGGGTGCCCTGGCCGGTTCCGGCACCGGCCCGGGGGCCAACCCCAACTCCGGAGGCGACACCGCGGGGGCGCTGACCACCGCCCTGCGGGAAGCGCTCGGGGACCTGGACCGAACCCTGATCCTCACCGGCGTGTTCGGCATCGCCGGCGCCGGCTCGGCCGGCCGGCCCGCCGCCGTCACGGCGGCGCGGCAGGCCTGGCAGGCCGTCGGGCTGCGCGGCTCGCCCGCGGTGGTGACCGATATCGCGGTGGCGTTCGCCGCCGGGACCAGCGAGCCCAAGGGCATCGTGGTGTTCTCCGGCACGGGCGCCGGCGCGGCGGTCATCAGCGACGGGACGATCGTGCAGCGCGCGGACGGCTACGGCTGGCTCGTCGGGGACGAGGGTTCGGCGGTCTGGCTCGGGAAGGAGGCCGTCCGCGCGGCGCTCGCCGCCTACGACGGCCGCGGCTCCCCGACGCTGCTCACCGATTCGGTTCCCCGCGCGCTCCTCGGCCCCACCGTGGTCGCGGAGATCGACGGGGAGCGGCGAAGACCCCGACGTCCGAGGGCGCTGGCCATGGCCGGCGCCCCCTTGACGTCTTCGGGGTCGTCGCCGGGCGTCTCCGTGCTGCCGCACGCCGCCACCCTCGCCTCCGGAGGGGCACCCCCGGCGGGGGCCGGGACGGGAACCGCCGTCCTGCTCCCCGGCGACCGCTATCCCCCGTCCGGGTCCAGTCCGCCGCCCGGCGGCGGCACCGGCTCGCACGGCCCGCCGGGCCCGCCGGGCCACGCCGGGCATACCGGGCCGCCGGGCTCGCTGGGGCCGCCGGGACACCCGGCGGCCCCCGGTTCGCCGGGGCATCCCGAACTGCCCGGAACGCCGCCCAACCCGCGGCTCGCCCAGGCGATCATCAAGGAGGTGTACGGCCGCCCGCCCGCCGCCCTCGGCCGGCTCGGGCCGGTGGTCGCCGCCGCCGCGGCCGCCGGCGATCCCGTGGCCCGGCGCATCACCGAGGAGGCCGCGCAGTGGCTGCTGCGCGACGTCGACGCGGTGCGCCCGGCCCTGTCCGACCCCCGCGCACCGGTCGTCATGCACGGCTCGGTGCTCCGTGAAGGCCCCGTCGCCGAGGCCGTCCGCACCGGGCTGCGCGACCGCTTCGCCGAGGCGCCGCGCCGCGCCGGCGACGGAGCCGTCGGCGCGGCCGGGATGGCGCTGCGCCGCCTCGGCCATCCCCTGCCCGGCTGAGCCGCCCCGCCCGCGCGCGGCGCAGGCCACCGGAGGACGGCACCGCGGCCGTCCGGTTCATCGCGATGGACCCCACAGATTTCGCAATCGCTTGCGAGTCCGGGGTCCATCGTGATTAAGCTGTGACCACGGTGGCGCCAGAGCCGTCAGAGCGGTCCCGTTGGGGCCGTGTCCGGCGGGACCACCGGCCACAGGCGTGGCACGTACCGACAAGGCTGCGCAATTCCGCAGCGTCGTCCGCGCGGGGCTTCTCCCGACCCGCACAGCGCGTCCATTCACGAGCATGCCGCCGAGACGCATGCCCGCCCGCGCTCCCATGCCCGGACGACGGCCGACTCCGTACTCCACGTCGAACGAGGTCGCATGCACTCCCTGCCCAGGGCCCGCCGTGTCCGGCCGGTCCTCTCCCGCCTGCTGCGGTTCGCCCCGTCCCGGCTGATCCGTCCCGTTCCGCCCGGGTGGCGACCCGGCCGGCGGCTGGTCGTGATCGTCATCACACCGTTGGTGCTGATGGCCGCCGCCACCGTGGTCGCCTACGTCCGCACGCCGCTGCCGACCCGGCCGCAGGACGGCGTCACCGACGAGGGCTCCACCGTCTACTACGCCGACGGCCGGACGCCGCTGTTCCGCCTCGGCGCCAACCGGGAGGCCGTCCGGCACGACCAGATCCCCGACCGGCTGCGCTGGGCGGTGCTCGCCGCCGAGGACCGCGGCTTCTACGGCGACCACGGCGTCTCCCCCACCGGGATGTTCCGCGCCCTGTGGAACAACGTCGCCGGCGGCGACACGCAAGGCGGCTCCACCATCACCCAGCAGCTCGCCCGCAACTACTTCAAGGGCCTCAGCAGGGACCGGACGATGCGGCGCAAGATCAAGGAGATCTTCATCGCGGTCAAGCTCGACCGGAACCGCGCCAAGGACGAGATCCTCGACCTGTACCTGAACACCATCTACTTCGGACGGCAGACGTCCGGCGTGCAGGCGGCCGCCCGCGCCTACTTCGACAGGGACGTCTGGCAGCTCGACATCGCGCAGTGCGCCCTGCTCGCCGCGATGATCCAGCGGCCGACGTACTTCAGGACGCAGGGCGGCGACCCGGCCGCCCGCGCGCTGCGCTCCCGCTGGACGTACGTCCTGGACGGCATGGTGTCGATGGGCAGGCTGAGCCGCGCCGACGCCGACCGGCAGCGGTTCCCCCGCACGCAGGACGAGTGGACCGGCGTCGGCCTGTCCGGGCAGGACCTCCTCGTCCGCCACCGGCTGGAGACCGAGCTCGCGGGCATCGGCATCCCGATGGACAGCGTCGTCAACGGCCGGCTGAAGATCTACACGGCGCTCGACCAGCGCTGGATGCGGTACGCCGAGCAGGCCATGCGCGGGGCGCGCGAACCGGAATGGCCGCGCACCGTGCACGGCGGGCTCGTCGCCGTCGACTCCCGGACCGGCGCGGTGCGGGCGTTCTACGGCGGCGACCCGAAGCGCAGCCAGGTCGACTCGGTGTTCGCGCCGGTCGCGCAGGCGGGCTCGACGTTCAAGCCGTACGTGCTGGCCGCGATGCTGCGCAAGGGCCTCAGCGTCCGGACGAAGGTGAGCGGCAGGTCCCCGCAGAAGTTCGCCCCGAACGGCGACGTCACGCCGATGACCGCGCCCGGCTACAAGGTCGAGAACGACGAGGAGATCGGGTCGCTCGGCACGATCGACATGGTCGAGGCGACCGCCCGGTCGGTCAACACCGGGTACGTGAAGGCGGCGCTGAAGGTCGGCATCGCGAACGTCATCGAGGCCGCGCGGCTGTTCGGCGTGCCGGAGTCCGCGCTCAAGCCCTTCGCGGGGCAGGCGGGCGTCGCGCTCGGCATCCCCGACGTCTCGGCGGCCACCCAGGCCGCCGGGTACGCGGCGTTCGCCAACGGCGGCACGGCGGTCGTCCCGCACCTGGTCACCAAGGTCGTCGACGCGGAGGGCCACCGGGTCCCGCTGCCCTGGGACGGGCCGGGCCGCCGCGTCCTGGACGGGGAGCAGGCCGCGCAGGCCACCGCCGCGATGCGGGCGACCGTCCTGAAGGGGACGGGCACGCGCGCGGCGCTGACCGGCCGCGAGGCGGCGGGCAAGACCGGCACGACCGAGCACAACCGCGCCGCCTGGTTCGTCGGGTACGTCCCGCAGGTCTCGACCGCCGTGGTGATCGGCAACGCCAAGCCCGCCACACTGCGGAACCTGCCGGGCTTCACCGGGACGGTCGCCGGGGAGAACGTCCCGGCCGCGATCTGGCACGCGTTCATGGAGCGGGTCACCCGCGACCTGCCGGCCGAGGTGTTCCCCCGGCCCCTCTTCACGGGCACCGCCGCCGACTGGACCGACCCGGACCCGGCCGGGCAGAACGCGACGCCGCCCGGCTCCGCGGACCTCGGACGCAGGAAAACGCCGCCCTCCGGCGGCGGCACGGGCACCGGCGCCGGCACGGGCGGTGAAACAGGCACGGGGGGTGCGGCGGGCTCCGGCGGCGATGCGCGCAAGCTCCCCGAGAGCCCCGACGGCAGGCCCGCCCCCACCGGCAAGCCCGGCACAACGGACGAACCCCGCACAGGGACCGGCTGACCCGCCGGAGATCGAGTCGACAGCGCCCCGCGGAGCGGCTAGCGTCGCGGGCGTCCGATGCGAGCGAGGAACCGAGACCATGTCGGGGGGCCTGGTCAGGTGGGTGCTTCACGTCCCCTCGCGCTCGCGGCGGCGGCCCTGCTGGCCTGCGGGGTCGCGGGCTGCGGCGGCGGGAGCGGCGAGGGCGGGCGGACGCCGTCCGCCGGGTCCGGCACGCCGTCGGCCCCGCCGTCCAGCCGGGCACCGGCACTGGACGCGTGGATCCCCGGCAGAGTCGCGGAGATGAGCGTCGCGGAGAAGGTCGGGCAGTTGTTCGTCCCGGCCTTCTCCAGCCGCGCCGACGCCCTCGCGAAGGTCGAGAAGTACCACGTCGGCGGGCTGATCTACTTCCCGGAGAACTTCGGCTCCCCGGCCCGCACGGCGGCGCAGTCGAACGCGCTGCAGAAGGCGGCGAAGATCCCGCTGCTGCTCGGCGTCGACGAGGAGCAGGGCATCGTGTCCCGCACCCCGTTCATCACCCGGTTCCCCGGCAACATGGCGCTCGGCGCCACCCGGAACCCGGCCGACGCGCGCGCCGCCGCCCGCGTCACCGGCACCGAGCTGCGCGCGGTCGGCATCAACCTCGACTACGCGCCGGACGCCGACGTCAACGTGAACCCGCGCAACCCGGTGATCGGGCTGCGCTCGTTCGGGTCCGACCCGGCGCTCGTGTCCACGATGACGGCCGGCGCGGTCGGCGGCTACCAGGACGCCGGGGTCGCCGCCACCGCCAAGCACTTCCCCGGGCACGGCGACACCGCCGTCGACAGCCACACCGGGCTGCCGGTGATCAAGCACTCGCCGGCGGAGTGGGAGCGGCTCGACGCACCCCCGTTCAAGGCGGCGATCAAGGCGGGCGTGGACGTCATCATGACCGCGCACATCGTCGTCCCGAAGCTCGACAAGTCGGGCGATCCGTCCACGCTCTCGAAGACCGTGCTGACCGGGCTGCTGCGCGGCAGGCTCGGCTACCAGGGCGTCATCACCACGGACTCGCTGCAGATGGCGGGCGTGCGGGAGAAGTACGGCGATGCGGCCGTCCCGGTCCTGGCGATCAACGCGGGCGCCGACCAGCTGCTGATGCCGCCGAGCCTGCCGCGCGCCTACAAGGCGGTGCTGAAGGCCGTCCGGTCCGGGAAGATCACCGAGAAGCGGCTGGACGAGTCGGTCACGCGCATCCTCAAGCTCAAGCAGCGCCGCGGCCTGTTCCAGGGGACGGCGGTCGACCCGGCGAAGGCGAAGGCGGCGATCGGGACGTCCGCGCAGGCGGCCACGGCCCGGCGGGTCGCCGAGCACGCGGTGACGCTCGTCCGCAACAAGGGCGGCCTGCTGCCGCTCAAGGGCGGGAAGGTCGCCGTGTCCGGGCCGGGCGCCGACCGGCTCCTCGCGGCGCTCCGCCGCCAGGGCGTCGCGACGGCCGCCCGGGGCGCGGCGGACGTCACCGTGCTGACCACCGAGAACGCCGGATCGGCGACCGCGTCCCGCATCCGGGCGCTCGGCCCGAAACCGGTCGTCGTCGCGGCCCTCGGGCGCCCCTACGACCTCGACGCGGCGGGCGGCGCGGCGGCGGCGCTCGCCACCTACTCCTCCGGCACGGTCTCCGTCAACGCGCTGGCGAAGGTGCTGAGCGGCGCGGTGAAGCCGACGGGCAGACTTCCCGTGCCGGCGGGCGGGCACCCGGCGGGCTACGGGCTCGGCTACCCCTAGCCCCCGGTCAGCGGCGTTCGTTGGACGCGGAGGGCCGCTTCCTGGGAGGATCGGGCCGCCTTCTTCCCCCCGGGAGGTCTCCGTGCAGGTCCGTCCTCTTCTCGCCGCCGTCCTGGTGGCGCTTCCGCTGCTGAGCGCCTGCGGCGGGCAGGAGGAGGTCACCATGCCGCCGCTCACCCCGGAGCCCGGCGACTCGCGGTTCGCCGACACGACGACCGCGGCGGCCACGACGACGTCCGCGAAGGAGACCCTCCCGGCGCGGCTGGCGCTCTACAAGTACCTGCGCGGCGTCGCCGTGGGGAACGCCAAGGCGTGCGCCTTCCTGGCGCCCGCCTACCAGCAGAAGGTGTTCGGCGGGCCCACCGCCTGCCGCACCCGGTTCGCGAAGGCCCGCGCGAAGCTGCGCCCGCAGGACCTCGCGGCGCTGCGCGGCGTGACCGTCCCGGTCTGCCGGCCGGGGCCGGGAGACGGCACCTACACGGTCCGTTTCGAGGACCTCGCCTGGAAGGGCGCCCCTGCCCGCCAGGCCGGCCTGCTGGCGCCGAGCTTCACGATCCAGAGAACAGGCCAGAACTGGCAGATCACCCCCTGACCCGCCTCGTTCACTTGCGGCGTGTCGCCCTTATCCGGTCGTCCATAAGGGCAACACGCCGCAAGTCAACGCATGGTCAGAGGCCCAGGTCGGTCAGGGCCGGGAGGTTGGCTCGGGCCGCCTCGCGGGCCCCCTCGGCCGTGCGGGCGCCTCGGGCGGCCTCCGCCGCCTGCCGGCACTGCTCCAGGGTGTGGCGGGCCAGGGCGGCGCGTACCAGCGGCAGGGACGGGGCGCTCATCGACAGCGACGTCACCCCGAGCCCGACCAGCACGCAGGCCAGCGCCGGGTCGCCGGCCGCCTCGCCGCAGACCCCGCACGGGACGCCCGCGCCGGCCGCCGGGGCGACCAGGTCGAGGACGGCGGGCTGCCACGGGTCCTGGAGGCGGGCGAGGCCGCCGACCTGCCGGTCCGCCGCGCAGGCGTACTGGGTGAGGTCGTTGGTGCCGATGCTGAAGAACTCCACCTCGGCGGCGAGGTCGCGGGCGCGGAGCGCGGCGGCGGGCACCTCGATCATGACGCCGGGATGCGCGACGCCGGCGTCCCGGCACCGCTCGGCGAACCAGGCGGCCTCCCCGGCGTCGGTCACCATCGGGGCCATGACCTGCAGCTTCACGGTCAGCCCTGCGGCGGCGCGGACGAGCGCGGCGAGCTGCGCGGCCAGCACGTCCGGGTGCCGCAGCGACATCCGGACACCGCGCTCGCCGAGCGCCGGGTTCGGCTCCTCGCCGGGCGCGGGCAGGAACGCGAGCGGCTTGTCGGCGCCCGCGTCGAGCGTCCGGACGACCACCCGGCCCTCCGGGAACGCCTCCAGCACCGTCCGGTACGCCTCCTCCTGCTCCGCGTCGGACGGCGGCGTCGCGCGGTCCAGGAACAGGAACTCGGTGCGGTAGAGGCCGACGCCCTCGGCACCGCCCGCGAGCGCCGCCGCCAGGTCCTTCGGCCCGCCGATGTTGGCCAGCAGCGGCACCGGGTGGCCATCCGCGGTCGCGCCGGGCCCGGTGAACTCCGCCAGCGCGGACCCCCGGGCGGCGGCCGCCGCACGCGCCGCCCGCACGTCCTCCTCGGACGGGTCGACGCGCACGGTCCCGGCGGTGCCGTCGACGAGGACGCGGGACCCGTCGCCGAGCGACGCCGCGCCCGGCAGCGCCACGACCGCGGGCACGCCCATCGTCCGGGCGATGATCGCGGTGTGGCTGGTCGGCCCGCCCTCCTCGGTCACGAACGCGACGACCTTCGCCGGGTCGAGCACGGCGGTGTCGGCCGGCGCGAGGTCGCGGGCGACGAGCACGAACGGCTCGTCCGACTCCGGGACGCCGGGCATCGGCAGGCCCAGCAGCCTGGCGATCGCCCGGTCGCGGATGTCGTCCAGGTCGGTGACCCGGGCCGCGAGGTAGTCGCCCGCCCCGGCGAGCATCTCCCGGTAGACGCCGAACGCCTCGAACACCGCGCGGGCCGCCGCGACGCCCTCGCCGACCCTGGCGCGGACCCCGTCGGCGAGGCCCGGGTCGCGGGCCATCAGCGCCTGCGCGCCCAGCACGTCCCGGCCGTCGGCGTTGCCGGCCGCGGCGGCGCGCTCCCCGCGCTCCTCCAGGTCGGCGGCGACGGCCTCCAGCGCGGCGAGCGCCGTGTCCCGCTCGGCGTCCGCGTCGCCGCCGTGCCGGTCGCCGGCGGGCGGCTCGGGGACGTCCCCGGCGAGCTTGCGCACCGGCCCGGCGCCGACGCCGGGGCTGACGCCCGTGCCCTGCAATACGTCCGGCACGGCTCAGGCCCCCTCGGGCTCCGGTGTGGACAGCAGCTTCTCCAGGGCGTCGAGCAGCTCGCCGGCGCCGTCGCCCTCGGCGGACAGGACGACCTCCTCACCGTGCCGGGCGTCCAGCCCCAGCACCGCGAGGATGCTCTTGGCGTTCACCGGGTCGCCGCCGCGCTTGGCCACGGTCACCTCCATCGGGGCCTTGGCCGCGGCCTGGACGAACAGCGCGGCCGGCCGCGCGTGCAGCCCCACCCTGGATTCGATCTTGACGTTGCGCTCGGTCACCGCACACTCCCTCTAGTCCTGCCCGGGGCCCGGCACGCGCAGCGCCGGGCCCGGGACGACGTCCACTTCCTGAAAATCGGCCACCACATGGTCGGCCCCGGCGAGCGCGCCCGCCGGCTGCGTGGTGCTGACGCCCACGCAGGTCATGCCCGCGGACTTCACGGCCGCCACGCCCGCCGGGGCGTCCTCGAACCCGACCGCCTCCGCCGGGGGGACGTCCAGGTCGCGCGCGGCGGCCAGGTAGCCCTCCGGGTGCGGCTTGCCGGTGACGACGTCCCCGGCGGTCACCACGAGGTCGAGCAGGTCGCGGACGCCCAGCTCGGCGAGCAGCCGCTCCGCGTACGGGCGCTGGCCGGACGTCACGACCGCCAGCGGCACGCCCGCGTCCGCCAGCGACCGGACGAGGTCGACGGCGCCGGGGACGGGTGCGACCGCCGGCATCTCCGGCAGCGACTCGTAGGACACCGCCTGCTCGAACAGCTCCTCGACCGACCGGCCGGGGAACAGGTGCGCGAGGTCGCGCAGCACCTCCAGCCCGCGCCGCCCCGCGAACGAGGCGATCAGCGCGTCGTCCCAGCGGACGCCGTGCGCGTCGAACAGCCGGGACCACATCACCCGGTTGCGCGGCTCGGTGTCGATAAGGGTGCCGTCGAGGTCGAACACCGCCGCGCCGAGGCCGATCACCGCCATGTGAAGAGCTCGGCCCCCTTCGTCACCTCGCCGGACTCCAGCACGTCCGACAGCGCGTCGGCGCCCGCGTCCAGCGCGACGACCGCGCAGATCGGCGAGCGGCCGCCGGCCTCGATCACGGCCGGGTTCCAGCCGACGACGGGCTGCCCGGCGGTGACCTCGTCGCCCTCGGCGGCGAGCAGCTCGAACCCCTCGCCCTTGAGCTTGACGGTGTCGATGCCGAGGTGGACGAGGACGCCGTGGCCCTCCGCGTCCACCACCACGTAGGCGTGCGGATGCAGCTTGACGATCTTCCCGGTGACGGGGGCGATGGCCCGGCCGGGGCCGCGCTCGGGGTCGACCGCCGTGCCCGGGCCCACCATGGCCTGGGCGAACACCGGGTCGGGGACGCCGGCGAGGCCGACGACCCGGCCGGTGACCGGGGACAGTACTCGGGTCATTGGGGGCCTCCCATTGGTCCGTACGGGTCGGTCCGTACGGGCCGGATCAGTCGAGGATGTCCTCGATGTCGCTGGCGAGAGTGTCGGCCTCGGTCCCCACGACGACCTGCACGACGGTGCCGCTGCGCATGACGCCGAACGCGCCCGCCTTCTTCAGCGCCGCCTCGTCGACCTTGCCGGCGTCCGCGACCTCGGTGCGCAGCCGGGTGGCGCACGGCTCGATCTCGACGATGTTGTCGGCGCCGCCCAGCGCCGCGATGATGGCCTCGGCCTTGTCCATGTCCTTCTCTTCTCTCGGTGGGGGTGGGTCGTGGTTCAGTCGGTCTGGGTGACCTTGTTCAGTCCGCGCGGGACGTCGGGGTCGATGCCGAGCCGGCGGGCCAGGTTCTCGACCAGGAGCTGGCCGGGGACGATGAGGCCGAGCGGCGCGAGCCACTCGGGCAGGCCGGGGCCGGGCAGCGCGGCCGAGCACGCCGCGGCCAGTTCGGCGCCGCCGCCGACGCCGTAGGCGCGGGCGCCGGCCCCCTCGACCCGCCGGGCCAGCGCGACCGTGCCGGCCAGCGTCGGGCCGGAGTCGGCGGCGACCAGCAGCGCGGGCGTCTGCGCGTCCACGACGGCGATCGGGCCGTGCAGCAGGTCGGCGTACGACAGGCCCATGGCGTGCAGGTAGCACGCCTCCTTGATCTTCAGCGCCAGCTCCAGCGCGGTGCCGAACGCGATGCCGCGGCCGGACACGACCGTGCCCGGGACCTTCGCCAGCTCCTCGACGATCTCCGGCAGCGCGGGCGACGCCTCGGTCAGCGCGATCATCCGGGCGACCTCGTCGGGGACGCGGCGCAGGTCGTCCACGGCGACGTCCGCGCCGAGCCCGAGGCCGAACACCGACAGCGCGGCGAGCTGCGTCGTGTAGGTCTTGGTGGCCGGGACGGCGATCTCGTCGCCCGCGTCGGTGACCAGCGCGACTTCGGCCGCCTCGGCGAGCGGGGAGCCCGCGCCGTTGGTGACGGCGACCGTCCGGGCACCGCAGTCCTTCGCCCAGTCGAGGGTCTCGACGATCTCCTCGGTCTTGCCGGACTGGCTGATCGCCACGGCCAGCACACCGTCCAGGTCGAGCCTGCGCCGGTAGGTCGTCGCGATGGACGGCGCCGCGAGGGTGGCGAGCCGGCCCGCGTGCGCCTCCACCAGGTAGCGCCCGTACACCGCGGCGTTGTCGGACGAGCCGCGCGCGATGAACAGCACCTGCCGGGTCTCCCGCGCGAGCGCCGCGATGTCGGCGGTCCGCGGGAGGAGCGCGTCGATCGTCCGGCGCAGCGCGTCCGGCTGCTCACCGATCTCGGCGCGCATCTGACTGGTCATGATCCCCCTCCGTAGAGTTTCTGCCCGCCCGACCACGTGGTACGCGCCCGATGGTCCGGCCCCAGCCATACGAGGTCGGCGGCGGCGCCGGGCGCGATCCGCCCGAGGTCGGGACGTCCGATGAGGTCGGCCGGGATCCGGGTGGCCGCGTCCACCGCGGCGGCCGGGTCCAGGCCGAGGCCGATCGCGTTGCCGACCGCGTCGTCCAGCCGCAGGCCGGACCCGGCGATCGTGCCGTCGGCGCGCAGCGGCGGGCCCTGCTCGGGCATCGTGATCGGCTCGCCGCCGAGGTCGTAGGTGCCGGGCGGCATCCCGGCGGCGGACGCGGCGTCGGTGACGAGCACGACCCGTCCCGGCGCGGCGCGGAACACCAGCCGCGCCACCTCGGCCGAGACGTGGTGCAGGTCGAGGATGAGGCCGGGGATGAGCCGGTCGTCGATGAGCGCCTGCACGGCGACACCCGGGTCGCGGTGGTGGACGCCGCTCTGCGCGTTGAAGATGTGGGTGACCATGCGGGCGCCGGCGTCGGCGGCGGCCCCGGTCTGCGCGGCGGTCGCGTCGCTGTGCCCGACGCTGACCAGGACGCCCGCGCCGGTCAGCGTCCGGATCGCCTCCAGCGCGCCGTTCCGCTCGGGCGCGAGCGTGACCAGCTTGACCAGGCCGGTCTCCAGCAGGGTCGCGATCGCGTCCGGTGCGGGGTCGGTCAGGTACGCGGGGTTGTGCGCGCCCTTGCGCTTCTCCGACAGGAACGGGCCCTCGAGGTGGACGCCGAGGACGCGCGTCCCGGCCGGCAGGCGCGGCAGCAGGTCGCGGGTGCGGCGGAGCGCGGCGGCCTGGGTCTCGACCGGCGCGGTGATGAACGTGGGGAGGAAGGCCGTGACGCCCGTCTCCGGCAGGCGGGAGACGACGGTGTGCCAGGCGGCCTCGTCGGCGTCCACCATGTCGTGGCCGTAGAAGCCGTTCACCTGGAGGTCGATCAGGCCCGGGGCGAGCAGGCCGTCGGGGAGGTGGGCGTCGGGCGTCTCGACCGGACGGCCCTCGCCCGCCTCGGTGATCACCCCGTCCACCGCGCGGACGTATCCCGGGGAGACGACACGGGTAGGAGTGCCGGCGGGGGTGATGATCATGCGGTCGGCCGTGATCAGGAGTGATGCCATGGGTGCGCGCTCTCTGTGACGCGATGATCGCGGGGTCGTCGGTCCCTCGGGTCAACTGGTCTAGTCCGGACTAGACCAGTACGCACCATACTCCACGAATCGGATGGAGAAGAAGATGCGGGACGAAACTCGTCCGGTGCCGGATCCGTCGCGGACGGAGACCGCCCGCGACGCCCGCCGAGGGGCGTCCGGCCGAGGTCAGCCCGCCTCCGCCGAACCGGACGGTGCGTCCGCGATGCCGCCCTGACCTGCGCATTCTCCGATCTTGACACCGCCGCGACGTGACCGGTTCGTTACGAATTCATGCATTGACATGCCTTTCGGACCTGTGGTCTAGTCCGGCCTAGACCAGTACGAACCAAATCGCCTACCTTCTAACCACCGTCCAGTCCACTCTTCCGTCGCAACCCGGCGAACCCCGTCGATCCGGCCCCCGGCCATCGAGGACCCCCGTGACCACCATCGATCCGCACAGTCCCGTACCGAAGTACTTCCAGCTCCGCGCGATCCTGCTCGACCTCATCGAGAGCGCGGAACTGCCCGTCGACGCCCCGATCCCGTCGGAGCGCGAGTTGTGCGTCCGGTACGAGCTGTCCCGCATGACCGTCCGGCAGGGCGTCGACCAGCTCGTCTCCGAGGGGCGGCTCTACCGCGTCCCGGGCAAGGGCACGTTCGTCGCCCGGCCGAAGATCGAGATGCCGCTGCGGCTCGTCTCGTTCACCGAGGACATGCTGGCCCGCGGGTTGCGGCCGGGCGCGATCGACCTCGAGCGCCGGACCGTCCCGGCCGACGCGCGGCTCGCCCGGATCTTCGATGTCGAGCCCGGCACACAGATCCACATCGTCGAACGCCTCCGCACCGCCGACGGGGAGCCGATGGCCCTCGAACGCGCGCACATCCTGGCCGCCCTCGCCCCCGACCTGCTCGACCGCCGGCTCGCGGACCGCTCCCTGTACGGCGTCCTCGAAGCGGTGTACGGGCTGGTCTTCGACGCGGGCGACCAGACCATCGACGCCAGCCTGGCCGACGCAGCCGACGCCAGGCACCTGCAGATCGCCCGGGGCAGTGCCGTGCTGCTCCTGCAACGCCGCTCGTACACCGGAGGTGTGTGCGCCGAGCTGGGCGTGTCGACCTACAGGGCGGACCGCTACCAGATCCACACGGCCCTCGGAAACCCCCCGCCGCACTCCGAACACCCCTGAGGAGGAACCTCGCGATGACTGCGACAACAGTGGACTCCGCGCCGCGGCGCGGGTCCAGCACCCTCGCGGTGCTGCAGCGGATCGGCCGCAGCCTCATGCTGCCGATCGCCGTGCTGCCCGCCGCCGCGCTGCTGCTGCGCTTCGGCCAGGCCGACATGCTCGGCGCCGACGGTCTCGGCTGGGACCGCGTCGCCGAGATCGTCGGTGAGGCCGGCAACGCGCTGTTCGCCGCCCTGCCGCTGCTCTTCGCCGTCGGCGTGGCGATCGGCTTCGCCAAGAAGTCCGACGGCTCCACGGCGCTCGCCGCCGTGGTCGGCTACCTGGTCTTCGACCGCGTCTCCAAGATCATGTTCTCGCACACCAGCGAGCTCAAGGGCAACGTCCTGATCACCAAGGTGGCGGACGGCGCACAGGCGCAGGTCATCGACTGGGGCGCCAAGAACCCGACGGACGTGCTCGGCGGCATCCTGATGGGCGTCATCGCGGCACTGCTGTACCAGCGGTACTACCGGATCAAGCTGCCGACCTGGCTGGCGTTCTTCGGCGGCCGCCGGTTCGTCCCGATCATCACCGCCGTCGCCGGCCTGGCGCTCGGCATCGTGATCGGCTTCGTCTGGCCGGTCCTCGGCAGCTGGCTCACCGACGCCGGCGACTGGATCACCGGGGCGGGCGCCGCGGGCGCCGGCATCTACGGCGTCATCAACCGCCTGCTGCTGCCCTTCGGCCTGCACCACATCCCGAACTCGCTCATCTGGTTCGTGTTCGGCGACTACAACACCCCGGACGGCGTCGTCCACGGCGAGATCAACCGCTACCTGGCCGGCGACCCCAACGCGGGCGGCTTCCTCGCCGGGTTCTTCCCCGTGCTGATGTTCGGCCTGCCCGGCGCCGCCCTCGCGATCTGGCACGCCGCGCCGCCGCACCGGCGCCCCGCGGTCGGCGGCATCATGATCTCCGCCGCGCTCACCGCGTTCGTCACCGGCGTCACCGAGCCGATCGAGTTCGCGTTCATGTTCGTCGCGCCCGTCCTGTACGGCGTGCACGTCGTCCTCACGGGCATCTCGATGGCCGTCCTGGAGGCGGCCGGCGCCAAGCTCGGCTTCGGCTTCTCCGCCGGCGGCATCGACCTGCTGCTGAACGCCCGCAAGGACAACACCCAGGGCCTCTGGCTGATCCTCGGCATGGGCGTCCTGTACTTCTTCCTCTACTACTTCATCTTCAGATTCCTGATCCAGAAGTTCAACTTCGCGACCCCCGGCCGCGAACCCGACGACGAGGAGTCGACCGCCGCCGACCCGGCCGCCGACCCCGAACTCGCCGGCGGCGAGAAGAAGAAGCGGAACCGCAAGGGCACCGCCGAACCCGAAGAGGCCCCGGCAGGCTGACCCTTCCCCCGGGGCGGCGGGCGCCCCCCCCCCCCCCCCCCCGGGGCCCCCCCCCCCCCCCCCCCCCCCCAAACCCAACCCCCACCGCGAAAAACCACAGA